>JAFUCW010000444.1 GCA_017459485.1 Eggerthellaceae bacterium
CCTTGCCCACTTTCCGCGCATCGGAGCTTACCAGCGTCAATCGGTCGATCCAGGGAGCGCATGTTTCGGCGAGCACGGGAAGCAGGGATGCGTCGCGCTCTATTGCCACAACGTGCGCACCGCGGGCCAACAGCGCGCACGAAAGCGTGCCTATGCCTGGCCCGACCTCCACGACGCGGTCGCCGGGGCCGACGTTGGCCAAATCGCAGATCTTGCCGACTATCGCGTCGTTGACCAGGAAATGCTGACCTAACGACTTCTTGGTGGAAAGGCCGTGGTCCTCGAGGACACGGCGCGTGGCGGACACGCTCGCAAGCGGCGAATGCGCCATGGCGCTACCTGCTCCCCTCGCCAAACAGGTCGCGCTCCACGTTGTCTACGATGCGGTCGGAATCAAGCCCTATGTAGGCGTAGACCTGGGCAAGCTGGAACCCCGCCACGGCAAGGCCCGAACGGGTGCAATCCACCAGCGGCGCATAGCCGTTCGGGTCTCCCCCGTCACCCAGCACGACCAAGCATGCCTGGTGCTTCGGCTTCTTGCGGGTCTCGAGCCAATAATGAGGCTGAAAGCGGTCGATCATCGCCTTGTAGTTGGCAGGGGGACCTGCGAAGTACACCGGAGAGACAATGTAGAGCGCATCGGTGGATGCCAGCGCATCGAGCACGGTCGCCATGTCGTCTTCCATGAAGCACTCGCCGGTCGCCTCGCAGGCGTTGCACCCTATGCAATGGTGGATGTCGAGGTCCGCAAGGCGTAGCGTCTCCACCTTGTCGGCCGGGAAGTGCCTGGAAAGAGCGGTCGCCAAACCCTTCGCCACGCGGGCGGATTTCCCCATCGCGCGCGGGCTTGCGCAGATTATCGTCCGGTTTGCCATGCTGTTGCCTCCCTGTCAAGCAAATCGACGGTGTTTTCGTATATCGAAGAAAGCAGGACCTCTCGGCTACCCCCCGGATCGGCGCCCAGCTCCTGGGCCACCGCCTGCGCCGTGAACGCGATCAAGTCCGGGCTGCATTCGACGCTGCGAAACGGTGCAGGGGCCATGTAGGGGCCGTCGGTCTCCAGGAGCAGACGGTCGCGTGGGACAAGCGGCAACGCGTCCCGCAAGTCGTCCGAAGACCCGAACGTAACCGCGCCGCCAACCGCCACGAAGCACCCCCGCTCAACCCACGGCGCAAGCACGTCGGCGCCCAAGTTGAAGCAATGCAGGATCGTCCCCGCCTCGGGAAAGCCCTCTTCGTCCATGATTTGCAGCGCATCGTCATGCGCCTCCCGCAGATGAAGCGCTATGGGCAGGCCCGTTTCGTGGGCGATGCCTATCTGGCGGCGGAACACGTCGCGCTGTACGTCGCGCGGACTGTAGTCGTAATGGTAGTCCAGGCCAACCTCGCCCACGCAACACGTGCGCGGGTCGGCAAGATGCCCCATAAGACTGCTGCGCGCATCCGCGTCGAACAAGCGTGCCTCGTGCGGATGGCACCCGCACGCAACGCGGTAGGCGGGCATTTGCACCGCAGAGTCGCCCGTCCAGGACTGAGCCATGCCCTGCGCGTCGGCAAACCAGGTGTCTATCTGGTCGTACACCACGTCTGCATCTTCAACCGGGTCGGTTATGCAGCAAACAAAGCCAACCCCATGGATGGCCGCGCGCGCAAGGGACCGAGCGGGGCTGCGCAACATGGAAAGATGCGTATGGGAATCCGCAAGCGCGTGTTCGAGCGCCGGATCGGGCGCAGGCACTTCGCGCAACGCGTGCTTCCTCTTGGTGCGGAAGATGGCGTCGTCGAACGCGGCGTTGACGTCCGACCCGAAGGGCCTTCCCCCGCCAGGCGTCGATGCTTCGCTTGTTGCTTCATCTACCACGTCATTACCCAAACGTCGCGCCGCTCACCAAACGGCAGCATGTCACTGCCCCATACAGCAAAACAACCTGCCGCTCGGAGAGTCCCGCATTCGGGGGCAAGACAACGCGCTCCAAGGCTACTCCAAGGCAAGGTCGATCGCGTCTACGTCCAAGCGCGGGAACAGAGGATCGCCTGTGACCACGGCGTTGCCTGAAGGAAGGCCGCCCCAACAAGACGCGCCCTCGATGTCGGTCACGTCGACGAGCGATCCAAGACCCAGGCGATTGTAGACTTCCTGGGAAGTGTTCGGCATGAACGGCGCCATGAACAGTGCCACGATGCGACACGCCTCGAGCAGGTTGTACATGACCGCAGCAAGCTCCTCTGCCCTGGACTCCTCTTTCGCAAGGTTCCAGGGAGCAGTGTTTTCCACGTAGAGGTTCGCCGCCTGGGCAAGCTTGTTCACTGCCGCCGTCGCGCCGGTGAAGTCGACCTTGTCCATGCAGGCGGCGTAGTCTGCGTAGAGTGTGTTCGCAACGTCCGCAAGCGGGTTGTCCTGCGCACCGTCCGGGGCGGCGGGAACATGGCCATCGAAATACTTGCCGGTCATGTTGAACACACGCGAGCACAGGTTTCCCCAGGTGTTCGCCAAATCGGCGTTGTAGACCTGCACCATGCGCTCAAGCGAAATGTCTCCGTCGTGGCCGAACTGGACGTCGGAGAGGAAGTAATAGCGATACGCATCCACGCCGAAGATCCTTACCAGGTCGGCAGGCATGACGCCGTTGCCCTTCGATTTCGACATCTTTTCGCCCTTGGTGAGCAAGAAGCCGTGGCCGAACACGTGCTCGGGAACGGGCATTCCCGCAGCCATGAGCATTGCCGGCCAAATCACGCAGTGGAAGCGCGTGATGTCCTGGCCCACGAAATGGTAGGCCGCAGGCCAGAAACGCTCCCATTCGCCTTCGCGGTCGGGATCGGCATAGCCGATGCCCGTCAGATAGGCAAGCAGCGCGTCGAACCACACGGAGGCAACGTGGTCGCTGTCGAAGGGGAACGGAATGCCCCAGTCGAAGGTCGACCGGCTGATGGAAAGGTCCTTCAAGCCGCTTTTCACAAAGGACACGATTTCGTTGCGACGGGTCTGGGGCTGGATGAAGTCGGGATGCTCGTCGTAGAACGCAAGCAGCCTGTCTTGGAAGGCAGACAGCTTGAAGAACCAGTTCTCCTCCCCGCCGGACTCGTAGCGGACCGGACGCTTGCAGTCGGGGCAGACGAACTGGCCTTCGTCGTTTCTTTCCAAGTCGGATTCGGCGTAGTAGGTTTCTTCGTGAACGCAGTACCATCCCTCGTAGCTGGACGTATAGAGCCATCCAGCGTCGTTTACACGGCTGAGGAAATCCTGCACCGTCCGGGTCTGGCGATCGCTGGACGTGCGCACGATGTCAGTGTAGGTAATGTCGAGCAGCTCCCACGCATCGAGGAATGTGGGTTCCATGGAGTCGCACCACTGCTGGGGCGTCATCCCTTTGGACGCAGCAGTTTCGGCGACCTTCTGGCCATGCTCATCCATGCCTCCCACAAACGCGACCTCGTAGCCGTCCATGCGCTTGAAACGCGAAAGCGCGTCGGCTCCAATAGTGGTGTAGGCCGTGCCCAGGTGAGGTGCGGCGTTCACATAATAGATAGGCGTCGTGATGAAGAACGTGCCCTTCGACATGCAATCCCTCTTTCTGCTTGGTTGCTTGAGCTGCTAATGATAGCGCAAGCACGCCAAACGCGCAGGAGATTCGAAAGGAGACGACCCCAAACCCGAACAAGGCGGGAAGATGGGGCGCCTGGGCGCCGCGCAGCGCGACTGTCGTCTCCCAGAGGCTAAAGGGGTTAAATGGTGCGCATCTCTTCTACCACCATCGAGTACCACTTTTCGGCATTCGGGGGGCAGTACGTGCGTGCATGGTCGAGCGTCACCGTGTAGCCGTAGAACTTCCCCAAGTACTCTACGTGCGCACGGCACCCGTCCGCAAACGTTGGGAACGTGCGGTAGTCGGTAGCATTGGCGAACCAACCCCAGGCGTTGTTGGAGGTGTTGTAAGGCACCGCACGCCCCTTGCCCGACTCGAGAGTAGAGATTGCCGGACTCCAACGCGGGTCGACCCCGAAGTCCCAGGCAGCTTCGGCGCACGCCTGCCCACACCCAGCCATGGGGGAACCGGCGAAGTATGCGTCAATGCGCTTCGTCCACTCCTCCACGAACTGGTCACGCGTTACACGCCAGTTGACGTTGTTGTCGATGGCCCCCACTTTCTCGAGCTCCTTGGCGCGGCGTTCGATTTCGGCTTCGGCCTCCTCTTGCGCCTTCACGCGGGCTTCCTTGGCAGACTCCATGGCCTGCTCGGCGCGGGCCTCCTGCTCGACGGCAGTGGCCTCTTCTTCTTCGGCGATCGCCTTCTGCGCGTCGGCGTCGACCTTGGCCGTCTGCTGGGTGGCCAACGCGTTTTCGTACTCTTCCTTCATGGCGGTGTACTTCTTGATCTCAGCCGTGTTCAACTCCTGGAAATGGTCCAAGTAGGTCAGGTTAGAGAGAAACTCGGAAAGCGACGAACTCGAGAAGATCAGCTCCGTCAGATTGAAGCCCTCTGCCTCCATGCGATATTGGGCACGCATAGCATCCGCACTACGCTTCTTTTGGCCGTCAAGCTGGCTGCCCACACGGTCGAGCGTGGCCTGGCTTTCGGAAATCTGCGCCTCGAGCCTGGCGACTTCCTCGCGCGCCGCTTCGGCCGCAGCACGTGCGGCGGTCGCGCGCTCGCTGGCGTCGTTGTACTCTTCGGCGGTTCGTTCGACCTCCTGTTGGGTCTCGTCGATGCGCACCTGAAGGACCGTCATATCCGTCTCGTCAATAGCAAAAACAGGTTGTGCACACGCAAGAATGGCAAAAAGGAGTGCGGCAGAAAGAGCTGCACACGCGGTAAAGAGATGCTGCGTTTGTGTCTTCATTTTTCACCTTCCGCATACGGGCAGTCATGTTAGTGTAGCGATAAAAAGTGGGGAATATGTGGTGAGCGCCCCAGATTAAGCTACACAACACATTGGGCCAGCAGGGAGGTCTTGCTGCGATGCCACCTTGCTTCACACCTGCAGCCCGTGTGAAGCGCCTCAGAAAGCGCAATCCACAAGAAAACGCAGATCTAAGGCTTTGCTCCGGATTCGTGAACAAGACGGTACGCGTCGTTGCGAGAGATGCCGAATTCGCCCTGGAGGCGCTCGACGACGTCGCGCTTGGTCGCCCCGGGGCTTGCAAGCAGGCGGCCCGCCTCTTGCTGGGCACGCGCAAGGGCCTCGTCTGCCGCCTGGAGCTCTTCTTGCGCGCCTGCCACGTCGATCACGACCGCTATCTCGCCCTTGAGACCGCCCTTTTCTGCACGTGCGGCAAAAACCGACGCAAGCTCTGCAGCCGAACCAACCACAACCTCCTCGTGGACCTTCGTGAGCTCGCGGCACACGGCAACCCTTCGCCTTGGCATCGCCTTGGAAAGCGCATCGAGCAGCGCAAGCAGCCGGTGTGGGCTCTCGTAGAAAACTCCCACTGCTTCCAGGTGGGCAAGCGTGTCGAGCGCACGCCTGCGCTCCCCTTCCTTGCGCGGAAAAAAACCGCCGAAATAGAACCGAGGACACGAAAAGCCGCTGGCAGCGTAGGCAGTGGCAACAGCCGTTGGTCCTGGAAGCACTTCGACGGATGCGCCCGCATCGCGGACGGCGGACACCAACCGCGCACCAGGGTCGGAAACGCCGGGCATGCCCGCATCGCTGCAGTACACGACCGTCTCCCCCGCCAAGACGCGGTCGACGACGAAGGCGGCGCGCTGCCCAAGCACCTCTTCGTCAAGGCGCTCAAGGCGCTTGCCAGCCACGCCAAGGGCGGCAAGCAGCTTCCCGGTGACGCGCGTGTCTTCGCAGCACACAACGTCGGCGCTGCGCAAGGCATCGAGCGCCCGTGGAGTCATGTCGCCTAGATTGCCCAGCGGCGTAGGGCACATGACCAATTTTCCCTTTCGTGTATCCATGTTTCCATCTTAGTGCAAAAATGCACTCTAGGGAAAACTTCGCTCCCCCTGGCACATAACCCACGGCACTGAGTGCGGCCCGTGCGCTCTACGCCATTACGAGCGTCCACATGCGAAACCTTGTGCTAAAGTTTCCACTTGGCAAAAATAACAGGCTCGACTAGCGACAAAGAGGTAACCCGTGCTTTCGGAGCGCGTTCTTACAAAAATCGTCAAGGGCATGACCATGCGTCAGCTGATACTTTCTCCTACCAGCGAAACCCATGTCCCTCCCGCAGAGCCCGGACGCCGCTACATGCTCTACCTCCACGTGCCGTTCTGCGAGCGGCTTTGCCCCTTCTGCAGCTTCAACCGCTACCCGTTTCGCGAAGACGTCGCCCGCCCCTATTTCCAGAGCATGCGCAAGGAGATGCTCATGCTCGAAGACCTGGGCTACGATTTCGAAAGCATCTACGTGGGGGGCGGCACTCCCACCATCATGATCGACGAGCTGTGCGAAACGCTCGACTTGGCGCAAGAGCGCTTCAGCGTGGAGGAAGTGGCGTCGGAGACCAACCCGAACCATCTGACCAGGCCCTACTTGGAGAAGCTCCAGGGCCGTGTCCAACGACTGAGCGTGGGCGTGCAGAGCTTCGACGATGGACTGCTCAAGACCATGGACCGCTACGACAAGTACGGCAGCGGAGCCGAAATCCAGGAGCGTATCGCCGAAGCCCTACCGTACTTCGACTCGCTCAACGTGGACATGATCTTTAACTTCCCCACGCAAAGCGAAGACATCTTGATCAAGGACTTGGAAACCGTGGCGACCTGCGGGTCACGCCAGGTCACGTTCTCGCCGCTCTACGTGTCAGACGCGACCACCGCGAAGATGACCGAGACGCTCGGTGCGATGGACTACGAACGGGAAGAGCGCTACTACCACATCGTCGACGAAGTGCTTGCAGGGGGAAGCGACCCGCTCTACGACCGCACGACCCTGTGGACGTTCACACGCAACGGAGAGACTGCCCACGGAGGCTGCGGCCCCGAAGCACCTCTTCCCAACCCGCGCATCGAAGAGTACCAGGTGGCATACGAGGACTACCCCGCCATCGGAAGCGGATCGATCGCCCATCTGGCAGGCGCCATCTACGTGAACAGCTTTAGCATCGCCGAGTACAATGCTGCCTTCGACGAAGGGCGCATGCCTATAATGGGCAAGGCTGAGCTGGGGAAACGGGACTTGATGCGCTACCGCTTCCTACTCGACCTCTACAAGCTCGACTTCTCAAAAAGCCGTTTCGAACGCGACTTCGGCTGCCCGATCGAAATGGGCCTACCCGCCGAAATGGCGTTCATGCGCGCCAACCACGCATTTTCCGTCGACGACCAGGAGCATCTGAAGCTTTCGGCCAACGGCCGCTACCTGGTTTGCGTCATGTACCGCCAATTCCTCAGCGGCATGAACAACCTGCGAGACCAAGCGCGCGCCAACCTCTCCGGTCCCGAACGCCATCTTCTGTTCGGAGACGGAAAGGCAAGCTGACGCAGCCTGTCCGCACAAAGGCTCCTGCCTGCCAAAACGCAGCACACCCACGCAGAGGACAGCCCCGCTATAACGCAGTAGGTTCACATCTGGGTGCCCATGTTCCCATTGCAGCTCAAAAGGCGTACCATGAAGCCATGGATCACGCAGTTGCGCAGAAACGCCCAGGCAAAAGCCGCATGGTATGGCGCTTAGCCGTCCTTGCCCTTGCCATGACGGTGGGGCTTTCGGCATGCGCGGAACACGACGGCCGCCTGGGATCCGACGCCGCCCACGTCGGAAGCGACGGAAAGGTCGTGTCTGCAACGTCCGAAGCATCTAGCCAGCAAGGAGAATCGGACGCCGATGCCCATGTCTCCAACGCACAAAGCGAAGGAGAGCAAGCAACCACTTCGGATCGAACATCCTCCGCAGCAGAGAGCCACGAGGCCGATCCTTCAAGCGACACCAACACCGAAGATGCCGCGGACGCATCTGCAGCAGGCATGTTTTCGCTCGACGACGTTCCCGCCTACCATGGTTCGCTTTCGGTAGACGTCAACGGATCGCAGCCGTTCTTCACAGACGAGGACCGCACGCGTGGACCGTTCGAAACCTACAGCCCATTCGATGACCTTGGACGCACAGGTGCCGCGTTTGCCCTGATCAATCGTGACACGATGCCAACCGAAGAACGCAACGACAACCTGTCGTACAACCCTACAGGCTGGCAGGTGGCCACCTACGACTGGGTCGACCAGCGCTTCCTCTACAACCGCTGCCACCTGATAGCATGGTCGCTTGCCGGCGAAGGCGACAACCCGCAGAACTTGATCACCGGCACGCGCACGTTGAACATGGAAGGAATGCGCCGCTTCGAAGAGCAAGTGAGCAGCTATGTCTACCGGACGTCGAACAGCGTGCTTTTCCGCGTAACGCCCCTCTACCGCGGCTCCGACCTTGTCGCCGAAGGCGTGCTCATGGAGGCGGAGTCGGTTGAAGACAACGGAACGGGGCTGCGTTTCTGCGTGTTTTGCTACAACGTCGAGCCCGGCGTGGAAATAGACTACGCCACAGGTGCAAACCGTGCGGACGGCAGCAGGCAGGCACAGCCCTACGAACCCTCTGAAGAGGAGCTGCAAGCCGACTTCGTCATCAACAAGAGCTCGAAGGTCTACCATTATCCCGACTGCGACTCCGTAATCGACATGCGTGCGCACAACAAGATCTTCTTCCAGGGCACCCTGGAAGAGCTCGAAGAGCTCTATCCTTTCAGCGACGGATGGCACCTGTGCAAGAAGTGCCGGGAGCGGCATGCGCACTAGCGGAAACGACGTATCTCGCTGTTTGTATCCACATTGATGCGAATCACCCCGGGAGGCATGCAGGCGAAGTCAGTGAGCGAAAAAAGTTACCGAAATGCGCCGATATGGAGCAAGCATGGTATCATTGGTTTCATAACGTATGAGCATGCAATCTACGTAAAAGGAGCCCTTATGGACCCCAGGTATGTGTTTGTCTACGCAGCCGTGAACATCTTCTGCATTATTGTATCGCTCGTCATCCTCTCGAAAATCGGCTACAACTTGGGCAGCGAGCAGGAGAACCGCTATTTCCGAGGCATGACTCTGTGCTTCCTCGCATTCGTGGTGCTCGAAACAATCTGGGTGCTCACGGAAGGCGGTATCTTGCCGATTCCGCGTTCAGTGGGTAGCGCGCTCAAAGCCATCGACACCATGACCATACCACTCATGGTCTACCTCTGGTTCTGGTTCGCCGAAACGAAATTCCGCTCCAAACTGGCAAGCAGCCGCATCGCGCGCATCGTCACATTCATCCCCTACCTGGTGCTCATCGTCTTCTATCTCTTTTCTATCGTAAGCGGCGTCGTGTTCAGCATCGGCTAAGACGGCAGCCTGGTTCCTGGACCTGCCGCTCCTTTGACCGGACTGGTAGACAACATCTACGGCATTGCCATCATCATCCACGCCGTCATCCTGCTTGTGCGCGAAAAGACCGCCTATCGTCGCCGCGACTACATCACGCAGATCGTCTTCATCGTGCTGTGCACCGCTGGCGGCATGGCCGATGCGATCATCTCCGGCACGCCCATCATGCCGCTTGCGATCACGCTGGCGTTCGTCTACCTGTTCGCCAACCTGCTCGAGGGCCAGATCTACAACGACGCCCTTACGGGATTGAACAACCGTCGCCGCGCCGACGAGTACGTCTCCGAAGCCATCGCCGCAGCGAACGAAGACAATCCGCTCTACCTGTTCGTGCTCGACGTGGACAACTTCAAGAGCATCAACGATTCCCTTGGGCATTTGGAGGGCGACCGCGCGCTGAAGGCAGTAGCACGCGGAGTGGCCAACACGACAGAGGATTTCCATGGGTTCGCTGCACGTTGGGGAGGAGACGAATTCGTCCTTGCTGCGAACAGCGGCGAATCCGACTTGCCCGAACGCGTATGCGAGCGCCTGAAGGAAAACATCGCACGCGAGGGAGAAAAAGACAAGATCCCCTTCCCGTTGGCGGCAAGCGTGGGCTTCGCCAAGTGCACGTCACCCGGCGACAAGATGGCGGACCTGATCCTGGTCGCCGACAAGATGCTCTACAAGAACAAGCGCAATCTAGAGCAGCCGGCAGCCTAGCGCGCACCAGCTGCCAAACAATCCCATTCGACAAACCGGATCGGTTTCCCCATCCGACGCTCCGTTTGACGCCAGTGCCCCGTTTCGTCCCATTTGGGGCCTGCTAGTCGAAGTGTCTACTCGAGCACGAGCTCACGCTCCTGCTCGGTGAGCGTTCCATTGGATTCCAAAAGCGCCTGCTCGATGTCAAGCACCGCTGCGCATGACGTTTCCTTGGGTTTCGCCTGATAGCTTGCGGTACGCACAGCACGCGCATTACCTTCCGCATCCGCCAGGTTGGCCTTCGCGACCGCAATCATCAGCTTGATGCGGTTGAGCTGGTTCACCTCGGATGCACCTGGGTCGTAGTCCACAGCCACGATGTTGGACTGCGGGTACTTGCGGCGCAGTTCCTTGATGACTGCCTTGCCCACCACATGGTTGGGAAGACAGGCGAAGGGCTGGGCGCACACGATGTTGGGTGCTCCATGCAAGATAAGCTCCACCATTTCGGCCACCAGCAGCCATCCTTCGCCCATCGAGTTACATAGGCTCAAGATCTCTTCGGCGTAGTCGCCTAGCGTGAAGATGTCGGTGGGCGGCTCGAAGCGGTTCGAGCGCTCCATGGCTTTGATGAGCGGCTTGCGCACGTGGTCGATGTAGCGCAGGATGCCACGCGCCGCGATGGCGCCCGAAGCCGAACGTCCCAGCGGGTCCTTCTGGTAGATGCGCCCCACAATGCCGAAGAGGAAGAACTCGAGCAAGCCAGGCACGACCGCCTCGCAGCCTTCTGCTTCGATCTGGTCGACCACCTGGTTGTTCGCCGTCGGCTGGAACTTCACCAGGATCTCTCCCACCACGCCTACGCGCGGCTTGGTGCCTTCGCCTTGCAACGGCAGCGTGTCGAAATCGTCCACGATTGCCTGTACGGTGTGCGCAAAGCGCTTCTGGTGCTCGCCTTCGCGCATCTGCCGCTTGCAGATCTCCATCCAATGGTCGAACAGCGCCTGCGCCGATCCCGCCTCCACTTCGTAAGGCCGGCAGCGGTACAGCGCCGCCATGAGCAAGTCGCCGTAGGAAAACGCGTACATGGCCTGCTTGAGCATAGGAGGCGTCACCTTGAAGCCCGAGTTGTCTTCCGCCACATGCCCCTGCAGCGCCAATCCGATAACAGGAATATGGCCAAGGTCGGCCGCCTTGAGCGCTTTGCGAATCAGGCTGATGTAGTTCGTGGCGCGGCAGCCGCCACCAGTTTGCGTGATAATGACAGCCAAGTGGTCGGTGTCGTAGCGGCCGCTCGTGACCGCCTCCATGATCTGCCCCACCGTCAGGATCGACGGATAGCAGATGTCGTTGTTGACGTATTTCAGGCCCGCATCGACCGCACCATGGTCCACGCTGGGCAGCAACTCCAGGTTGTAGCCGTTGGCATGGAACACGGGCGCCAACAGCTCGAAGTGGTAAGGGGCCATCTGGGGTGCCAGAATCGTGTAGCCCTCTTCCTTCATCTGCGCGGTGAACTCGGCACGCTCGAATTCCGTGGAAGCGACCTTGCGGCGCGTCGGCTTTGCGGATGTACCCGAGCCAGTGAATGCACCCTGTTCCCCCGACGAACCCATCGCCTTGGCGACGGCCGCTCCCGCCCTTGCTTCCAGCACGCCCGACTTGTCTTCGCGACGCTCTTCGAACTGGGCCATGGCTTGCTCGCGGCGCTCCACGTCGGCAAGCAGCGCATCGATCTTCGCATCCGAAGCAGGACACGACGCGGCGAATGCCTCCGCTTCGGCGCGTTCGTCCGCCTGCTCCTTCAGCGCTGCAAGAAGGCTACGCACGCGGATGCGCACGGCACCTAGGTTCGACACCTCGTCGATCTTGATGAGCGTGTAGACCTTGCCACTCGCCTCAAGAATCTCCTGAACCTGGTCGGTGGTGAGCGCATCCAGGCCGCATCCGAAGCTGTTGAGCTGGATCAGGTCAAGGTCATCGCGCTCGGTGACCAGCTTGGCAGCAGCGTAGAGGCGCGTGTGGTACATCCACTGGTCAACCAGGCGAATGGGGCGCTCGAGCTTGCCCAGATGGGCCACGGAGTCTTCAGTAAGCACCGCCAGCCCGAATCCGGTGAGCAGCTCGGGAATGGCATGGTTGATTTCCGGGTCGTTGTGGTAGGGCCTGCCCGCCAACACGATGCCGTGCGCATGGTTTTGTTCGATCCAGCGCAGCGTCTGCTCGCCCTGCGCGCGCATGTCAGCCTTGAAACGCTGGTCCTCTTCCCATGCCAGATCGACTGCGTCGATAATCTCGTGGTACGTGGGCGCCTTCGCGTGCTTTCCCATGATCTCCGGGTGGGCCTCCACCAGCTCTGCATAGAGCCGACGCTTGAGCTTCTCCTTCTTGTCGTAGGGCAAGTAGGGGTTGAGAAAAGGAGGCGCATCGGGATCGCGCAGCTCGTCTATGTTGAGTCGCAGGCTCTCCGAGTAACTCATGACAATGGGACAGTTGTAGTGGTTGCCCGCACCTTCATCTTCCTGACGCTCCCACTTCGCGCAAGGCATCCAGATGAAATCTGGGTTCTTCGCAAGCAGGTTCATCACGTGGCCATGGCTGATCTTTGCCGGATAACAGGCGTTTTCCGACGGAATGGACTCGATACCCGCCTCGTAGGTCTTCTTGGTAGACGCATCGGAGAGCTCGACGCGGAATCCCAGCTTGGTGAAGAAGGTGAACCAGAATGGGTAGTTCTCGAACATGTTGAGTACGCGGGGGATGCCCACCGTGCCGCGCAGCGCCTGTTCGGGAGTGAGCGGCTCATAGTCGAAGAGGCGATGCGCCTTGTACTCGAACAGGTTGGGAACCGCGGCCTTGGCTTCCTTGCCGCCCGCCATGGCCTCGCCCTTTTCGCAACGGTTGCCTGTGATGAAGCGGCGGTTCTTGCCCGTGTCGGGATCCTTGCCGAAGTCGTTGATAGTAAGAAGGCAGCTGTTCGAGCACCCTTTGCAGCGCAGCGTGCGATGCGTCGGCTCGAGCGCGTCCAGCTCTTCGGCGGAAAGCAGCGTAGAGCGAGGCGCAGGTTCCGCCAGGCCAGCCGCCCTGTCACGTGCATCTTGCTCGGAGGCAGGGGTTTCCGTGGTGCCCGAGATGGCTTCGACGGATCCGGCGCCGCGCACTTCGGTGCGCAAGACGGACCCGGAGGAGCCAGATTGGGTGCCACGGGAAGCCCTGTCCCGAGCAAGGAGGGCGGCACCATAGGCCCCCATGTTGCCCGCGATGTCAGGCCGAACGGCATTCACACCCGCAAGCTGCTCGAAAGCGCGCAGGACTGAGTCGTTCAAGAACGTGCCGCCCTGGACGATCACTTTGTTGCCCACATCGTGCGGATCGCGAAGCTTGATCACCTTGAACAGAGCGTTTTTGATGACGGAAATGGCCAAGCCGGCAGCGATGTCGCCCACGGTAGCGCCTTCCTTCTGCGCCTGCTTCACACGGCTGTTCATGAACACCGTGCAACGGCTGCCCAAGTCCACGGGAGACTCAGCGGAGTTCGCCGTGGCAGCAAAATCCTTCACGTCCAAGTTCAAGCCCGCAGCGAAGCTTTCGATGAAGCTGCCGCACCCGCTGCTGCACGCCTCGTTGAGCATGATCGAATCGATGACGCCGTCTTTCACGCGCAGGCATTTCATGTCCTGTCCGCCGATGTCAAGGATGAACTCCACACCGGGAAGCATCTCTTCGGCACCGCGCAGATGCGCCACCGTCTCGATTTCACCGCTGTCTACGCGCAGCGCTTCAAGCAGCAGGCCTTCGCCGTAGCCGGTCACGGTCGCATGGCCAATCTGGACCTTGCTCGTGCCGTCGGCGTTCTTCGGCATGGCATCGTAGAGCATCCGAATGCCGCGTTTCGCCGTGCCCAGCACGTCGCCTTTGTTGGAAGTGTAATAGCTCCAAAGCAGGCTGCCGTCTTCGCCCACAAGCGCCGTCTTGAACGTAGTGGAGCCTGCGTCGATTCCCAAAAAGGCAGTGCCCTCGTAGGCAGACAGGTCGCCTTTCTTCACGCGCTCGGAGGCATGGCGCTCCTTGAATTCGTCGTAGTCTGCTTGGTCGGCAAACAGCGCCGGCAGGCGCACCACTTCAGAGCCTTGCATGTCGCCAAGGTTTTCCAGGCGCGCGACAATGTCGTTGAGACGTTCGGCCTTCGCGGTTTCCTTGCCCGCAATCGCACACCCTGCCGCCACAAACAGATGGGCGTTTTCGGGGACGATGATGTGGTCTTCGTCTAGGTTGAGGGATTCGTAGAAGCGCTCGCGCAGCTCGGGCAGGTACTGCAGCGGCCCGCCCAAAAACGCCACGTGTCCACGTATGGGACGGCCGCACGCCAGGCCGGAGATGGTCTGCGTGACCACCGCTTGGAAGATGGATGCGGCAATGTCTTCGCGCTTGGCGCCTTCGTTGAGCAGCGGCTGCACGTCGGTCTTGGCGAAAACTCCGCAACGGCTTGCTATCGGGTAGAGGATAGTATGGCGCGCCGCAAGGTCGTTCAGGCCCGATGCGTCGGTGTCGAGCAACGCGGCCATCTGGTCGATGAACGCTCCCGTGCCGCCCGCGCAAGTGCCGTTCATGCGCTGCTCTATCCCTTGGTCGAAGTAGATGATCTTCGCATCTTCGCCACCCAGCTCGATGGCGACTTCGGTTTGCGGAATGAAGGTCTCCACTGCCGTCTTCGAGGCAATGACTTCCTGGACGAAATCGATGTCCAGCCATTGTGCCAAGAGCAGACCGCCCGAACCTGTAATGGCCGTGGTCATCACATGCTCGCCGTACATTTCCCCTGCCGCTTTGAGCACCTCCACGATGGTCGCACGCACATCGGCATGGTGACGCTGGTAGATTGAGTAGCGGATTTCGTTCGCGTCGTCTAGGATGGCAAGCTTGACCGTGGTCGAGCCCACGTCGATGCCTATATGGAGCCGTTCTTCGCCAGCTCCATGCGCAGATGCGACGCTCGAAGCAGATACAGAGGACGCAACTGGCGCGTCTTGGTTTTGGATGCCGCGAGTGGTTTCAGTCATTGCAAAACCTTTCCTACAACTTGATGGATTCGCCCGGCTTGATGAACAGCAGACGCTGCGCAATGCGCGCCATCTCTTCGGAGCCTTCCTGCATGCCCGTTTCGACCCAACGCATAATCACTCCCAAATAGGCAGAAGCGTAGAACGACACGTAGTAGCCCACGAACGGGTCGGAGCTTTCGCGGTAGCGCTTATGCAAGATCGAGTGGATCAGGTTGGTGCACACCGAATCGCGAATGCGGGAAGCGAAAGCGGCGTCCCCTCCGCCCCCGAGCATCGCGTGCAAAAACGCCCCTTCGCCGCGCAAGTAGTCAAACATTTCCACCAGAAGCGGCAGGGGCTGTTTGAGCGCAATACATTTCGATAGCTCGACCAGCGAAAGGCTCGACATCCGCTCCTGGAACACATCCAGGCCGTCAATCACCTGGTCTTCAAACGCAGCGACAAGCGTCTCCTTGTCTTGGAAGTGGTTGTAGAACGTTCCGCGCGTGATGTCGGCGGCAGCGCACAGATCCCCCACCGAAATGGAGTCGAGCCCTTGCTGCTCCACTAGTTCGATGAGCGCATCGCGCAATGCCACGCGCGTACGCGCAATACGGCGATCCTTCACCAACGCAGCACCCTGGGGAGCCGAAGCCTCCCTGCGGGAAACCGGCGCGGCACGGCGCGTCTTTTCGGCAACTTGAACGGACATAGGTGCTCCTTGTCAATTAAACAACCTGCACAATATTATACAACTTGTCTAATTATTTGCACCTTCGTCGGTTGCTCTCGTAACTATTCCGTTGTTTTTCAACGATATGTGACGCATATTCGACGAAAGCTGGCGCATCCTCGATGGAATCTGGCGCATATTCGCTGAAAGCTGACACACACTCGATGGAACCTGATGTGAATGTGTACATTTTTTCATTATATGCTCTAATAATTCATTCTATAGTAATTCATTTAGTGAAAAAATGTACATATTTTAGATAGATCGTACGGAATGGCACCGTGGCACGCGATCCACGCGGCAGACGAGCATCGTGCGGCAAGCACATGGGATACGGAATGGCGCCGTAATGCGCGGAAAGTCCATGGCACGAGGACAAACAGCGTGCGGCGAAAACGTAGGATTGGCCAAGATCAGCGCATGGCACGACGGCCGATCACGCAGGTCGGTGCGCATCCCGGTTCACCGGCCACGTGACCGCGCACTCCATGTCCAGACTATCAAGCAGCCCTTGGAGGTACGCTACGTCGTCGGCCACATCTTCGGTACGCGTGTTTTCCTGGATTGCATCGTCGCTCATGAGCTCGAGCATGCGCACATACACGTCTCCCCCATCGGACCATTCGATCAAGGGATGCCATTGGAGGTTCTCCACGGCAACGCCTTGCTCTTGGACGACGAAGTCGCAGGTGAACAAGCCCGAGAAAATGGTGTCGGTAAGGGTCCAGCCAGAAATGAAATCGGACAGCCCGAACACCACTGGCACGCGCTTGCCCCCTTGGCCGGTGTAGTAGCGCACAGTCTGGCACAGATGCGCGTGACTTCCCACCACCAGGTCGACCCCAAGATCGGCAAGATACTGCTCGTATTCAAGCTGCACTTCGTCGGGGTCAACCATCTCTTCGGTGCCCCAATGCATGTAGACCACCACCGCATCCGCCACGGCTTGCGCTCGTCTCACGTCGGCTGCGATGGCTTTCTTGTCGATGATGCAGCTGTAGTAGTCGTTGGGATGGCTGGCAGGGTCGTCACCGAACGTGTTGGTACCGTAACAGAAGCTCAAAAACGCAATGTTGACGCCGCCGCGCGAGACCATGTGCACGGTGCTGCGGTCGGCCTTGCTTTCGTAGCTACCTATGCGCAAGATCTGCGGGAAGCGGTCGAACACGGCATGGCTGCGCAGCATCCCCTCCTCCCCCATGTCCCAAGTGTGGTTGGAGTTGAAATTCACCACGTCAAGACCGGCCCCACCGATGGCGTCGAGCGAAGCATCAGGCGTGTTGAAGCTGGGATATCCCGAATACGCGAACCCATCCTGGTCGCCAGCCATGGCCGTCTCCTGGTTGATCAGCGAAATGTCGAACCCCGCAAGCACAGGCCCCATTTCCTGGTAGTACGGCTCGAAACTGTACACGCCATCACCTTCAACGCCCCCATAAGCGTCGAGTATGCCGAAGTTCATGTCGGTGGCTAACACATCGCCAACGGCCGCGAAAGACACGCGCCCCGGTTCGTCCGACGGTTCTCCGCGCCCTCGAATGTCGTAGCGCACGCCCGCTTCGGTGGTGCCGTGAATTATCCCGTTCACGTCGATCGTCTCGGTCGCGCCTGCAAGCTTCGACGACTCTGCAAACGACTTCGGCTCCTTCGCCTTCCCGCCGAAGACCGCCTCGGGATGGCCGTTCGTGAACACGAGCATCAGGCCAAAGGCAATAGTCAACGCGCACAACGCGCCGATCACCGCAAGCGCCACGTACCATCCCTTATGCAAAGGCTTGTCCGTCTCCAACGTCTTCCCTCCGAGAAGGCCTGCATGTGCGCCCATGATAGCGCACTGTTGCGCATTTGCTCGTACTATCAAGATACGCGAGTGCTATCACGATACTCCAACAAGATGCCAGAGTGCAGAGCAAGCTTCCCGATAGGCTCTCAGGATACCGTTAAAATGCCAGGTCATATATAAGCTTAAGGGCGAAAAGGGCAACAACGACCAGCATGACCGGGCGCACGATGGCACTGCCCTTTTCGGTGAAGAAGCGCGACCCCAGCCAGTTGCCCACGATGCTGAACACGCCCGCCACCAAGCCAAGGGGGACAAGCGTTGCTCCATTCGCCAGAAACACGACCATCGACGTCGCGTTCGTTGTAAGGTTAACAGCTTTGGTGGTCCCCGCAGCCACGTTGAGCGTCGTGCGCGCAACTCCCGTCAGGACCAGCATGAGTATCGTGCCCGTGCCTGGACCGTAGAAACCGTCGTAGACGCCAACAGCAAGCGACAGAACCGCAACGGTAGCCGCCGTCCTTCCCAAGGAGAACCCGTTTTCCGCATACAAGTCGAAGTTCTTGGTCCGCAGTACGTAAAACGCAACGAAGGGCAGCGCTGCGAGCATGAAAACCTTGATCAGGAAATCGCTCGCGACAAGCGCCAGGCTTGTTCCCACTGCAGATCCCGCCAACCCACACACGATGCCGACGGCAACGAGCTCCTTGACCATGAACCCGTTTGCCGCATAGCGAACGGTGGCAACAAACGTGCCCATGGTTGCCTGCAACTTGTTGGTCCCAAGGGCCGCATGGACAGGCAGCCCCGCAAACAGGAACGCCGGCAATGAAATAAGACCTCCACCTCCTGCAATGGAGTCCACAAAGCCTGCAATCAGGCAGAGGGGGCACACGATCAAGTATTCCATAAAACGGATAAGGTCTTCTTTCGGCAATAGGCCATACATGGTATCGTATTCTCTCCAATGCAACTGCACAAAGGGGCGCTCATGATTTTGCCGAAGCATGAAGGCTACATTTTCTTCACCCTGCTCGACCTCGTCACCGTCTACGCGCACCAGCGTCTGTCCGTCGTTGATGACAATACGTTTTTTGACGAAAGCGCACCGCGCGGCATAGGGGAAGCAGGACAGCGTGCGACGCTCGAAGAGCTCTGGAGCAACGTTGGGATCCTCGACGATTTCGTTCAGGAGAACCCCGCGCAGCTCACCCGGGGCGAATTGGACATAGTTGCATCGTGGAAAGACGCCTACACCAACCTCTTTTTCATTGACCGTGGACCCGATGGGCAACTGCGCTTTCTTGCCGAAAAGCACCTTTTCGAAGTATGCGGTCTTTCGCTCGAAATCGAAGGGATGCTCAACAGCATTCCCGCCATGGCCAACGCTACGCTCCTTCCCTTCCGCGACCATGTGGTCTACGCGATGAACATCATTGAATTCCCTGTTCAGATGGGCGACGGCATGCTTGATATCATGCGCAATTCGTACCACGACGCCTACGGTGCCAAACGCTTTGTCTCCACTGGCAGCGATTTTGCAAAAGTCGTTCCCCAGGTTAAGGAGGAAGCCTTGCAACGCGAAGCGAAGGAAATGATTGAAAGCCTCGAACGCGAGCAAAAGGCCGACGAGCAAGCGGACGACCAGCACAAAGGCGTGCTTGCGGGCATGTCCTTCGACGAGCGCGAACGGGTGACAGAAGAGCATTATCTCAACCTCGACCCCAGCGACGACGAAGAGGGCGACTTCCTTCCTTCCAAAGAGCTTGAAGAACGCTGCTGCGAAGGGCCGATCCGCACGTCTTTGGCAGACCTGGTTTCCCTTAACGGTATGCCCGATCCGGACAAGATTGCCGAAATAGTCGACGGTCTATCTCTTGACGACCTTGGGATAGATGCACACGCACATCCAGACGCCAAAGAGCGCTTCGATCAGCTGAAGGCCGACTTTGCCAAATCCGACGGCGCCCAAGCGGCGCTCGACGAAGCCATCAACATGTTCACGGACCCCGACAAGCTGTTCGATCGCCTGCTCAACCTGCCGCTTTTCCAAGTTGTCCCCTTGCGCTCGCTAGCGGAAGCAGGAGGCAGGCTCAGCATGGCAGAAGACGACGAGGAAGGCATCTACGATGCTCCCTATCCCGCACCAGGCCTTTGCTACGCATTTCACGAAAACGGCTCGTTCGAATTCGTCATGCCCGACGAAGTCGTGCCCCTCATGCAGCAGGTAGATTGGGACGAATTCGACAGGCGCACTTCGATGCGCATCGAGCTCATCCGTTTTTTCAACGCCGTCGTGGAGCTGCGCGGCGTCACTCCTTACGTTGGTGCCATCGAGGAATATGCAGCGCTGCACCCCGACGGGTTCAAAACCGCCCAAGAGATACACGACGAACTTGAACGAACGATAGAGCGATTCGGCAGCGAGATCGGCATTCTGGATACCGGCGACGAAGTCTATCTGCTCCATGGGGACCTTGAATGGCTTTACTTGGACGGACAAGGACTCGACCCGTACGAAGATGGCGGCATCTTCGAAGGCAAGCTTGACGACATGCTCAAGGGGCTGCTCGCCCAGCAGAAGGGGAAAGAGCCCCGCCCTGTGTCTTTCGACATGCTGGGCGACAGCAGCATTTACCATTGGCTCGCCACCCTGCCTGCGCTGTGCGCCCTCCGCACCTACCTTGACAACCACGTGCCCGACACGCAAGACGACTACGAGTTTGCCGACAACGTGATCATGGACCTGCAGGACATGCTCCATTGGGGCTACAGCAACGAGTTGGTCGAAGGCTTCTTCAACCTGCTTGAAGACAACGACTTCATCCCCAC
>JAFUCW010000445.1 GCA_017459485.1 Eggerthellaceae bacterium
GCTTCGCTAACAAGGCCAACAAGGATAAACCAAGGAAGCAGATACCAATTCCCCGAAAGCAAATACACAATTCCGCACATGGTGCAGAAGAGCAGCGTTACGCCCCGTTTGGGAACGCGGGTAACCAGCACAACATAAATAATACCTAGCACCAATACGATGATGGCGGTGGACAGCACCATGCTCATGAAGTTGTTTGCCATGAAGACAATGTTCAAAATGACCTGCACCACAATCATGAGCATGCTCAACAGCACAGCGGTGATGAGGTCACGGATAGTCCATTTGCTTTCGTTCGTTTCCATTTCAGTCCTTTCGCTTATGTTAGATTATTCTAACTTATGTATAAATGACGAGCGGTGGGCTAGCAGTTCTTGTATTCGCTATGCAAAGGTAAAAAATTGCTTCCAACCAGCGTTGAAGAACATAACGAGGTCTGCAACGTAGCTTTTTGCCTTTTTGTAGGGCATGTCATGCACAACGGTTTCGAATATGGCCGTAAAATAGGCGCTGGTAATCATGTGGTAGAAATGGGGGTTCACCTTTCCCTGCAGGAGCTTTTTCCTACGCAGTTGGGCGAAGTATTTTTGCGAAACCGAAACCTGCAAGTCCACAAGATCGTTGACGTAGTTTTCGTATCGCGTGCCCGCCGAACAGCAAAGCACCAGCTTGAAAGCATCGAAGTTCTGGTACACATACTCCAAAAAACTATAGAGGTATTCGGTGGAAAGCTGCATGCTTGTTTCGGTCTTCCCCGCTGGAATAAGATTGAAGTGTTCTTGCTGGGCTGCCTTGAACTGGTCGACGAGCACATCGGCGGGAGCAGCAAGCGCGGAAAACAGTTCTTCCTTGTTGGCATAGTAACCATAGAAAGCACCTTGAGTGAATCCTGCCTTTTTGACTATGCCGCGCAAGGACGCATCCTTGAAACCGTGCGCCAAGAACTCTTCTTTTGCTATATCTAAAATGCGTTGCTGCGTTTCGGTTGTGGTTTGAACACTCATTGTTATCCCTAATATAACGGTGATATATATCACTGATATATTAGGGAAGATTCATTATCGAGTCAACTGCTCGCCTTCTTGCGTAGGCGCTGTTGCCAACTGTATGAATGCTGCCGCTTTAGGTACACTTACCGCTTTATGCGCACTTTAAAGTCGCACACATCATAGCCGTGGCCAAGTGTCTTCGTTCTGTCCCAGCTAATCTTGGGGTGCATGTTGCCGTAACAAATATCGTCCGCATCGCAGAAGCCGCGCACTATTTCAGGACAACCATATTGCACGCATTTCTCCTGGTAGGGGCATGCAACCATGTTGAAACGCATCTCGGTTTTAGAAAGATACTTGTCTGTGGATGCGAAACCCATCTGCGGTCCGAAGCTTTTCTGCGTCATGTTGAAGAAAAACTTCGGCACAACCTTATATAGACCAGGTATCTTGAAAATTGCCCGAATTTTCGGAGCCAGGCCGCTTGCCCTCCACTTGTAATACCCCACCACGAAGTCCGCTGCTTCGCTGCGATCCACGCCTTCGCTAAGCATGGCATCGAAAACGGCAATGGAAGGATAGATGCGCTGCCTGGTATGCATGTGGTATTCCCTGGGTTCGTCCTTGTTGTCTTCGACAATCTGCTCGTAGCGCAGAAGCGCCTTGTCCATAATCGCCTGCGCCTTTTCAGCTCCATACTTCTTTTCAAGGTGAGCAACCACCTGGGAAAGATATTTCACACGCTTTGCCATGAACTTCTCCTTCTTCACGGACACAGCCGAACCACCACATAAGCAGCAATCCATGTTTTGCAACGAATACGCTTTTGACTTTTTGGTAAGCCATTAGTGAGTTGATGTTATGAACGAATGAAAATGTCACCCCCTTGGTTTTTTGATTTTGTCACCCCCCTAGAATGCGCCTTCCCGCCGGAGGTTTAGCGTAGTCCTCCGTCGAAGGAGGACGCATGGACAAGAAGACCAAGGCGAAGGCGATCGAGCTGATAGTCGCCAAGAAGAGCGACCCGTCGCTGACGTACGCCGACATCGAGCGCAAGACCGGTTACAGCCGAAGGCAGCTCATCAGGATCTCCAAGCAGATCGACGAGCGCGGGGCCGAGGGCGCGGCTGGGCACGGAAACGCCGGCCGCAAGCCGGCCACCGCGGCCACAGAGGACGAGGTGCGTTACCTGAGGGAGTTCAAGAAGCCCTACAACTCCATCACGATAGCCCAGTTCAGGGACATATTCATCGAGGACGTGATCGACAATCCCGATAAGCGCGACGACGTCGAGCGCTACGGTCTCGTGGCGAGGAGCAAGTCCTGGTTCCGCGAGCTGTTCAGGCGCGAGGGCTGGAAGTCGCCCGCGCAGAAGCCCGAGCGGGCGCACGGCGGTCGCGTGGCGCATCCGGTCCGCGACCCCATGCCGAGGCGCGGAATGCTCGTGCAGGTGGACGGCACGCCGTACGACTGGTTCGGGAACGGCGACTCCCGCGTGCTGCACCTGGCCGTCGACGACGCCACGACCGAGGTGCTCGCAGGCTGCTTCATGCCCCTGGAGTGCATGCGCGGCTACGCCCGGATGGCCGAGCGCATGGTGCGCAGGAGCGGCGCGCCGGAGGCGGTGTACTCGGACAAGCACTCGGTCTTCCGCAGCACCAAGGCGGGGACCGCGACGCAGCTCGCCATGATGCTCGACGATCTCGGGGTCCGCATGATATTCGCGAACACCCCGCAGGCCAAGGGCCGCGTCGAGCGCTACAACCTCACCGGGCAGCTCCGGCTCGTCAACGACATCATCCGCTTCGGGATCGAGGACTACGACCGCCTCGACGCCTGGTTCAACGAGTTCTACATCGACTACCTGAACAGGAAGTTCTCGTTCCCGCCGGCCGAGTCCGCAAGCGAGTTCAGCCTGCTGCCGGAGGACTTCGACTACTCGTCGGTGTTCCGCATCAGGCTGACGCGCATATCGCGGAACGGCATGATCTCCTACGAGATGGGCCTGTACTGGATGGTGGACGGCAACGGCGAGCTCTACGATCCGGGCGAGGGCGTCAAGGTCAACCTGTTCATCGATGTCTGGACCGAGGAGATGTACGTCGAGCGCTACTCCAAACGCTACCGTTGCGTGCTCTGCGGAGTGCGCGAGCACAAGAAGGCGGAGCTCGTCAGCAACCAGAAGGAGCTGCAGGATTTGCTGAGCAAGATGCGCAAATGAGACGTTGCCCATGCTCGTAGGGGGTGACATTTTCAAAAAACTCTAACAACTTGTTCACTTTTTGGGTAAAAAAATAGGCGAACCGCTTGCCGTAGATGTCGCACGCCCTTAAGCCGCCTTCTTTCCTACCCTTTCCATGTTCGCGCAAATGAGCGCATCGCATTCGGCGTGCAACTTCTTGCGCTGCTTGGATGACGCGCCTATCGCGTTTGCAATAAGGCCACGCGCGGTCAACGCATTCGATCTGCTGAAAAAGAAGATGTCTTCTTCCGAAACGGCGCCTTCCTGTGCCACTCGAAGCAGCGCTACCTCTTCGCGTTTTTGCATGTCCGCATCGAACGTGATCGACAGGAGCGCCAAATAATTCGGCCGCTTGACTTCAGCTGCTAGCAGAGCCGATAAACTTCGGCCGCTAGTAGAGAATGCACCCCGTAAAGCTGATGGTGTTCTCCCCATGGTTGTACGGGATGTCCGCCTTGGTGCAGATTTCGTTGACCATAAGCCCCGCCGCCTCCATGGACACGACCATCTTGTCGGGGAACCGGCCCGGATTGTCTGGGTAGCTACATTCCTTGCACAACATGCAAGTGCCGGCACCCAACGGCATGAACTCCAAATCCTGTTCGTGCAGCCCCTGCACCAGGCTGCGAAAGCGCTTGTCCTGGGTTTCGGCCGCCTCCTGGACGGTTTCGAAGTCGAACGAGTCCTCCATCTGGCCGACCGTTTGCACGACAATGCAGTTGTCAAACGTGCGCATGCGCTGCTCGTAGTCCTCTATTTCGCCACACGCCGGCGGACACGACCACGACTTGTCGTAATGCTGGCACAGGTTCGCCGCGCACATGTCGCGCACTTCCGGCCGAGTCCTGAACCCCTCGGTCGTGCATATGCCCGAGCAATCGAACCCAACCTCTTCCACTAATTGCTTAACAGTAGCTTTCACATCTGGCATAACGTCCCCCTTCTCGTCCCTATTCAAGGATTATACGCCGCCGATCCCATAAGAAACATACATCCTGAGCTTGAAATTCCCGATCGAAGCGAAAGCTGGAGGCGGCCACCCTAGAGGCAAGAAGCGAGGGCAGCACGCCCGAGCGCGCGCCACCGCAGCCGCAGGCCCGGCGACCCATCGCCGCAGGTCGCCCATGGTAAGTCAGCGAGAAGGGCCCCAGCGCCCCAGATTCCCGCGCCTTTCCGCCAAGCGCACTTCGGTGCGCGCCGTGCGGAAAACAAGCGGGAAGATGGGGTGCTTGGGTCCTTCGCAGCGTCAGGTCGTATGGCGCGGGCTTCCGCCGTTCGGAAGAACGGCGGAACTACACTAGTCGTCGAACATCATCTTTTCGACATAGAACTGGTTGAACTCCTTCGAGTTGGACAGCTCGATGTAGGTGCACTCGTCCACGATCTGCTGCTCGCGCTCGTGCGCCTCACTCGAAACGAGCAGGGCTGCCGCACCTTCGGCGCTCGCGTTGCCCACACTCGTGGCACGGCCCTCCAGCTCGGGCGGGACCAGGCCGATGCGCGCCGCGCTGTGCATGCTAATGAACGCGCCGAATCCGCCCGCCACCAGCAGGCGCTCTACTGCGCTCGAATCGATGCCGGCATGCTGGAACAACGTGAGTACGCCACCGCAGACCGCCGCCTTCGCAAGCTGGACGTTGCGCACGTCTATCTGGGTGATGTAGACCTTCTTCGCAGAGTCTAAGTAGAACACGTTGCCAGACTCTTCCACGCCCACCAAATCGACGAAGGCAGGATCGACCTCGTCCGGTCCATTCAGGTAGCCGCGCTCGTCCACCACGCCAAGATCGATCATGACGGCCACTGCGTCCACGATGCCGGTGCCGCACACGCCAACCGGGTCCACATCTCCCAGCACGTTGATCTTCAGCTGGCCGTCCTCGTAAGCAACCTTGGAAACCGCGCCGGGCAGTGCCGGCATGCCGAAGTGGATATTGGCGCCTTCGAACACCGGGCCCGCTGCCGTGGCGCATGCGTAGATCTGCCCGTCATGGAAAAGCGTCATCTCTCCGTTGGTCCCCAGGTCAAGGAACAGGCAGGTGCCCGCACGGTCCACGCCGCACGCTATCATGCCGGCAGTGATGTCGCCGCCCACGTAGCTGGCGATGCATTTCGTGAAGTAGAACGGCGGCATGTCCCCTAAGGTGCGCTCGTCGCCGAACAGGGAAAGTGGAGTAAAGGGGCTCACTCCGATCGAATCGGGCGCCAAACCGCAGGCGATGTGCTGCATGACCGTGTTGCCGGAAAGCGTGCATTTCACCACGTCACCGCGGCTAACGCCTGCCGCCTTGCACAGGTCGTCGAGCATGTCGGACGCCGCGTCCTGCAAAACGCTGGTCATCAAGTCCAGCTTGCCTTCCACGCTTGCAGTAATGCGGCTGATCACGTCAGCGCCGAACGCGGACTGCGGGTTCGCGCGACTTGCGCTGGCAAGGCGTTCGCCTGTGGCAAGATTGTGCAAGTGGGCGGCCAGCGTGGTCGTGCCTACGTCAAGCGCCATGCCGAAGCCCGTGGCGCCTTCGTCCGGATCGAACACTTCGGACGTACCGGTCTCCACCGCTTCTATGGCAGCCACGCGCTCGACGACAACCTCCAGCCCGTCGACAGCGTCAACCTGGCATGCTAAATGGTAGCTCAAGCCCTCTTCGTCGTGCACCATTACCTGGCACTTGCCGCATTTGCCCAAGCCGCCGCACGGTGCCTTGATTTCGATGTTGTGCGCCTGGAGAACATCAAGTACGGTTTGCCCAGACTCTGCCTGCAATTCGCGCCGTTCGCCAGCAACGTCAACGATAATCTGCATTCGCCTCTCCTTGCGTCTCGATTTGTCAAAAAAGGCGATTCTACCGTATGGCTTACCGCCTTGTCGCGGTACTATGATAACGAACCAAGATTGTTCCGTGCAAACCGCATGTAACAAGAGATGGCCATCCACCGCAAGCGGGCAATTCGCAACCGGATACCAAAGGGACACGGGGAATTCGGAAAAGGCGCTTGTGCCCTGTATCGTTTTGAGGAGCGACCCTGTGAAACGACTGGCTGTATACGGAAAAGGCGGCATCGGAAAGTCCACCATCAGCGCGAACCTCTCTGCAGCGCTTGTCGGTCGTGGGCGCACGGTATTGCAAGTTGGCTGCGACCCGAAACACGACTCGACCAAGCTCCTATTGGGAGGCAGGCCGCTCACCTGCGTGCTCGACTACCTGCGCGACACGCTTCCCGGCGAATACGACCTGGGCGCGGTGATGCAAACCGGCTATGCGGGCGTGGGCTGCGTGGAAGCAGGTGGCCCGAAACCTGGCGTGGGATGCGCGGGACGCGGCATTATCTCCACGTTCGAAATGCTCGAACAGTTTCACCTCGACCAGCGCTACGACACCATACTCTACGACGTGCTCGGCGATGTCGTGTGCGGGGGCTTCGCTGTGCCCATCAGGCGCGAATACGCCGACACCATCCTCATTGTCACCTCGGGTGAGTTCATGGCGCTCTACGCTGCGAACAACATCCTGCGCGGAGTGCGCACCTACGACGGAGAAACAGGCAAGCGCATCGCGGGCCTGGTATGCAACTGCCGCAACGTATCCGACGAAGTAGAGCGCGTGGAGCGCTTCGCAGCGGCCGTCGGCCTGCCTGTGTTCGCCACGGTTCCCCGGTCGAATTCGTTTGCTGAAGCCGAAGGCGCCAACATGACGGTCATGGAGCAAGGACGCGACGCGCAGCTGATCGCTCTATTCGAAGATATGGCGGCCCGTCTGGTCGATGGCGCTCCACTCTTTTCCGCCAACCCCCTTTCAGACGAAGAGCTTGAAGAAGTGGTGCTGCGAGACGGATCTGCCGTGGCCAGAGATCCGGAAGACGACGCGGGACGCTTGCCTGCCCCTCCTGCAGATGCTCCCGACATCGAAATGACCACCGAAGCCGAGTACTGGGCACAACCCGACCTAACCGACCCGACCCGCTAC
>JAFUCW010000446.1 GCA_017459485.1 Eggerthellaceae bacterium
GGAAACGGAATTCACCCTTGCGATCTGTGTACAGCTCGACCTTGGGGTTGTGCTCATGCGCAAAATCGGCCACCGTCTGGTCTTCGATTACTGCAATGGGCGCGTTCTTCTTGATGCTGCTGATGCCATTCTTGCAGCTTGCCAACGAGGCATACACCTGCGAAGATGCGATGACCTCTCCGTTGCCTGCCTTGAGGTCGAACTTGACGCCCGTCTTGGCGGGCTTGATGACGAACTTACCCATACATTTCTCCTTCGTTGGAGTATTACACAGCCAGCTTATAATAGCGCTCTTTAGGCCGTGCTCCGAGAAAAGAAAGAATCTTTTCACGAGCGATGCAGCGGCGGCCCGTTTCGGCGGGGAGACGCAGGTGGTCGAAGCGTCAGCGAGGGGCGCCAGCGTGCCCCAGGTTCGCGCGCCTTTGGCGCGTAGCGTACTTCGGTACGCAAGCGACAAAACAAGCGCGGAGATGGGGTGCGATGGCGCCCCGCAGCGGCGGCTGGTTCCGGCGTTTGTAAAACGCCGGAGCGCCAACCCCTACACGCAGGTGTACCCGCCGTCGATGGCGATTGCCTGGCCAGTGACGTAGCTGGACTCTTCGGCGCCCAAGAACACAGCGGCAGAGTTAAGCTCGCCGCCCTGTCCGTAGCGCTGCATCGGAACGGTGCTCTTGGCGAACTGCTGGAAGTATTCGGAGTCGAGCGTTTCGGTGGTCAGCTCGGTGTAGAAGTAGCCTGGGCAAATGGCATTGACGGTCACGCCCACGGGCGCAAGCTCTGCGGCAGCGGCGCGCGTGAAGTTCACAACGGCGCCCTTGGTGGCATGATAGGCGCAGGTTGGGATGGCGGTATTGCCAACGAGACCATAGATTGACGCAATGTTAATAATACGGCCATAGGCCTGCTAGCCTGCCTCGATATTGGACTGCATGTAGCCTCCCACCTTCTTGCACATAGTAAAGATGGAGGTAAGGTCAAGATTGACCGTGAAGTCCCAGTCTTCGCGCTTGAACTCGACAAGCTTGGTGCCCGTGCCAGCTTCGCCACCGGCAGAGTTGACGAGCACTTCGATATGTCCGAACTTTTCGTCGGCCGCAGCGATAGCGGCGTCAATGGAGGCTTCGTCGGTCACGTCGCACGCGCAGGGGAGCACTTCAACACCGTACTTCTCTGCGAATTCCTTCGCGCTTTCCTCAAGGCGCTCGACTCGACGAGCAAGAAGCACCAGATTCGCGCCCTGCTCTGCATAGCCTTCGGCCATTTGCCTGCCCAGGCCCGAAGAGGCACCGGTCACTACAACGACCTTCCCTGTGTAATCAAACATGCTGTTCCTCCTATGTTCGACATGGGTAATTCACAAGTCGGGACCTCTGGCCAGACTTGTCTTTTCCGATAATAACTGTTAGGCACGCCAAACTTTATGTACATTATATGTTATTCGCCAGAAAGAGCGGCCATTATTGACGCATGAGCTCTATTCAGGTGCGCCGGCGCCCCGCAGCGGCGGGCGGATTGGCGGGGAGATGCAGGTGGTCGAAGCGTCAGCGAGGGACGCCGCCGTGCCCCAGATTCGCGCGCCTTTGGCGCGTGGCGTACTTCAGTACGCAAGCGACAAAACAAACGCGAAGATGGGGTGCGTCGGCGCCCCGCAACGTCGAGCAGATTGGCGGGGTCCCGCAGGTGGTCGAAGAGTCAGCGAAAGCCGTCC
>JAFUCW010000447.1 GCA_017459485.1 Eggerthellaceae bacterium
CCCAACGTGTAGAAATCGACGGGTTGGCCGGTGGTCACGTAGCGCGTGATGGGCTTCATGTAGATGGTGGACCCGCCATCGGAAAGCAGGTCGTTCAAGATGGCCTTCTTATGGCGCTCTTCGGAGATTTGCGCCATCATCTTCGACGTAATGCGGCTGCTTACCACAAAGTCGGTCGCGCGCATCATCTGCGACAGGCGCTGGTTGCGCGTGCTGTTCATTTCGATGGTCAAAGGAATCGCCGACCCGATCTCTTCGGCAATGTCGTTGAGTTGCAGCTGGAGCATGAGTGTGCGCGCATCGGCCTCTTCGTCGGGGAGCTCCGTGTCGGACATGAGCAAGATGCTCGACGGTCCCTCTGCCACAAGCGCCTCCAGGACAGGCCGTGTGAATATCTTGCATTCCCGCAACTCGACCTCGACGTTGGGAATAAGGTCCGCGTTGGGGATCAGCCCTTCGTCGATCTTGCCCGGTTCTGCCGCAACCACCACTTTCGAACCTGGCGCCGCATGGGAGTTCTCCTCGAGCAAGATGGCCCGAAGCATGTCGGTGCAGCCTAAGACGAGCAGCGTTTGAGGCTCGTCTGCAGTGCTAGGCTCGCGCTGGAATGCGTCTTCGTTGACCTCGGCGCGTTCACGCAGCTTCACCGCATCGTCGTCGCCGGCAATTAGTATCAGCTGGTCTCCTGCTTCCACAACCGCATCTGCGTCCGGGTTGAGCAGCGGCTCTTCGTTGCGCACCATGCCAATGGCCGTCGACTGGGGAAGACGCAGGTTGATCTCCTTCAACGTGTGCCCGACAACCGCTGGCACGTCTGCAACGTAGATTTCGTTGCCCTTGAAGCTTAAGAGTTCGGCAAGCACTTCGGACATGCCCGGATGGCGCCCTGTCTGCACCATAAGGCGTGCGACTGTTTTCTGGAAGTTGAGGATTTCCGCACGGTCCCCACCGGCGATCTTTGCAGGCTGAAGCACTTCGCGGTCGCGCACCGTGGCGGTGATGTAGGCGTCTTTGTTGCCATATTCGTCAAGCAGGCTTTCGCATGCAAGGATGGTCTTGACCGTCATGAAGTCGTCGGTAAGGTTCACGATGATCGACTTGCATGTGTCAAGCGAACACACCTTAAGGTCCTTGGGCGCGTCGGGGCGGCCCGTTCGGCACACCACGCGCACATTGGCAAGATGGGGCACACGGTCGCGGATCGTGTCCTCCATTTCGGTCTTGTCGGCCTCGGCCATAACGACTACTACGCCATCCTTCTGGTTTTCGTTGGCAAGGGCCAGTTCCTCGATGATGCTCGTCACGTTTTCGTCGAAGCCGATGATGACCACGTGGTCTTGCTCGATGACGCGCGACTTGCCACGCTGCAGTTCCGCCACCTTGTCTTTGATGCCGTTGGAAATGGTGCCTATCAAGAAACTGGTGATGAAGATGCCCACCAGCGTGACGATGGTCATGACTGCCAGGTAGGGGATGGTGCCCTCTTCCTTTGCAAGCACGCCGGTGTTGATGGCATGCATAAGCGTGAACCAGATCGACGATCCGGGCGATTCGCCGCCGCTTCCATCGGGCCCGCCAAGCATGACGGCCAGCAAGCCGCCCATCACCACAACTACCGCCGTAATAACGCCAAGCACAAGCAGAAGGGATGCGGTTCCTTTCGACATGAGGTTGTCGAACCAGTATCTGAACCGCTGCCACGCTGTTGCCCTCTTCATCGCTCCCCCTTACCACACAAGCGGACACTGCCCCTAAAAAGAAAACCCGTAGCCCAGGCCTCCCTTGCCTGAACTACGGGTCTCGCTAATTAAGGCTAACCAGGCGCTATTGCACCTTGCTGGTGGCTTCGCCGCGCGCCAGGCGCGCCAACTACTCCCCCGAAGTACGTTCAGTATAGGCAATACTTCACGCCGAAATGGCACCGCCACGCTGCCTTTAAGCCAACAAACATACCTTTGTAGTGTATAAGGCTCATCTGCGCATACATTCATGTACGCAACTACAAACGCGGGCGTCGATACGGCCGTCGGCACAACCGTCGCCTACTGGAAGATACGGAATACGATTGATCGCCTCTTAGCGAAGCCTAGCGAACAATGCCTCCGCCAAGGCATACTTCGCCGTCGTAGATGACCACGGACTGCCCCGACGCCACGCGTTCCTGCGGGACGCCGAACCGCACGTGACCATTCGCTTCGCCCTGAGGGTCAAAACGCGCCAAGACCAGCTGCCCCGTATGGCGCGTGCGCACAAAGTAGTCCCCCGGTGCTGGCGATTCTCCAGACAGCCACGTGCAGTCTTCGAGCGCCAGCTCGCTTGCTTGAAGATCTTGGGCCTGCGCGTCATGCGACACATAGACCACGTTGGCGCCCATGTCCTTTCCGACCACGTAATACGGTTGCCCTCCCCCGACGCCAAGGCCTTTGCGCTGCCCTATCGTGTAGAACAGGGCACCATCGTGTGCGCCGACCGTCTCGCGCGTATCGGCATCGATTATCTTCCCAGGCTTCGGGTCGACGTACATCCGCAGGAAATCCTGAATGGGCGCTTCGCCAATGAAGCAGATTCCCTGGCTGTCCGGCCTGTTCGCCGCCGGCAACGCGCGCTCTGCAGCCATTGCGCGCACCTGGTCTTTTGTGTGGCCACCCAAGGGGAACAACGCGCGCGACAGAGCCTTCCCTCCCATGCGGTAGAGGAAATACGTCTGGTCCTTGTGTTCGTCGATCGCGCGCATAAGCTGCGGACCGGGCGACCCCACGTCTGTCAGAAACGTGGATTGGTATCCTTGTGGGGACACAGCTGGGCGCCGTGCATAGTGGCCGGTCGCAACGTAGTCGAAGCCTTCCTCGAGGGCAGTCTGCAGGAACAGGCCGAACTTCACGTGCTGGTTGCACATGACGTCGGGGTTGGGCGTGCGCCCCGCTTCGTATTCGCGCACAAGGTAGTCAACCACATCGTGCTTGTACGCTTCCTGAAAGTCGTAGACACGCAGGTCGATGCCCAGCTTGACAGCCGTGCGCTTGGCATACGCCAAATCCTCCGCCCAAGGGCACTGCATGCCAGGAACGTCAAGCGTCCAATTCTTCATGTACGCGCCCACCACGCGAAAGCCCTGCTCCACCAGAAGCGCAGCTGCCACTGACGAGTCCACGCCTCCGCTCATGCCCACAAGCACTTTTGGGTTCTTGCCTACCAGAGCTGCGCTTGCAGCGGCGAATTGCTGCGGCGTTATGCCACCGTTGTCACCCGACTTCTCTTGTGTGCCATCGTCCAGGTCTATCGCGTTCGCCCTGTTAATCCATGTTGCGTCTTGCGCCACCGCTACTCACATACCTTCCCGATAAACGACTGGTCCATTGTATCCAAGGGACTCGTGCGAACACCCCGTTCAGCGCCCCCTTAGGGCCGCACCCGCCCCTTCCGCAGGATTCCATCTGGCAGTCCCATATGGGACCGCGCCCGCCCCTACCACAGACCCTTGGGGGGCTTTGGCTCCGTGTCCCAGAAATTGGAGGATCCCATAAGCGTTTGATTGCGTTCGAGGCGCTCGTACTCTCCCTGCACTTCCCGCGCAATTAGGTCGCCCGCATAAGCGGTGTTCTTTTCAGTCGAAAGGCGCCCGAGCGACAAACGCAGGCTGCCATCGGCAACTTCAGGCTCAAGGCCGATTGCTTCAAGCACGTGACTGTGGGTGGCTTTGTTTGCCGCACACGCCGCACCCGTGCCCACGTACACACCTTGCGCTTCGAGCAGATAGACCAAGCGCTCTGCGTCCAAGCCAGGAAACGAGATGTGAAGCAGCCCCGGTAGCCGGTGCTTTTTGTGCCCCGACACAACGGCATCGGGGAATTCCTTGAGCAGGCGGCGCTGCAAGGAGTCGCGCAGCGCTGACAGGCGCTTCGCTTCGTCCTTGCGGCTTTCCACGGCCATCTGCAACGCACGTGCAAACCCCACAGCGCCTGCCACGTTTTCAGTGCCGGACCGCAAGCCGCGTTCCTGCCCTCCACCATGCACGATGGGCCGCAGCGGCACGCCGCGCGCAGCCCACAACAGCCCCACTTGCTTCGGTCCGTAGATTTTCGCCGCATTAAGCGTGAGCATATCGACTCCGAGTGTGGAGGTGTTCACGTCAACCTGGCCCGCGCATTGTGACGCGTCCGAATGCAAGAACAGAGGTGTTGCGTCGCCGGCACTCAGACGTTCTTGGCGCACCTGCCGCACCACTTCGGATATGGCACGCAGAGGCTGAATGGTCCCGATTTCGTTGTTGGCAAGCCCAATGCTGACCAGGCGCGTATCGGACCGAATGGCAATGCGCACATCGCGTGGGTCCACCAATCCGTGCTTGTTCACTTTGACAAGCGCATGCGGAAATGCGGCAGCGCATGACAAAACCGCAGCGTGCTCAATTGCCGTTGTGACCACGTGGACCGCGGCTGGTTCGGCCTTGTCCCCATCGGGCACTTCGCCATCTGCACCGTAGCCCGCACGTGCGTCAGCTGCCGTGAATGCCAGGTTGATCGACTCGGTTGCGCCTGCAGTGATCACCACTTCGGCCGGCTTTGCGCCTATTGCGTGGGCAAGGCCCGCTCGCGCTGCCTCGAAAGCGCGGCGCACATCCCATGCAGGTGCGTAAGGTGCCGACGGGTTGAAGAACAGTTCGGTTTCAAAGGGAGCCATCGCTTCGCGCACCCGATCGTCCAAAGGCGTCGCCGCTGCGTGGTCGAGATATATCCAGTTTCCCTGTTCCATGTGCATTAGTATCTCATGCAAGCGCGAATCATGCACGCGCGGGAAACGCTGCCCCCATAACGACGTGTCCGACGAACGGCTTGTCCGACGGCATGCGAACAGCCCTGGACGCCCAAATCCTGCCCGATTTGGCTAGCGCCTTCCAGGCAGGGTCTTCACCTGCACTCGTTTCATGACAAGCGCTAGTGCCATCGCAAACACAGCCACTGCACCCGCAGCCGTAAACGCTGCCTGGTAGCTTCCCGTGAGCGAAAGCGCACCTGACGCCAGCAGTGGGCCAAGCACCGACGCAACCGTATAGCCAGTGTAGACCAGCGCGTAGTTCTGAGAGAAGAACTTCGATCCGAACACGTCTGCCGTCAACGCCGGCATGACCGCCAAGACGCCGCCGAAGCAGGCGCCCGCCACGGCAAGCACCAGGCTAAACGTCCAGAAGTCGCGCACAATAGCAAAGCCGAAGACCAAATCCATTGCCGTGAGCGCCATGGCAATTGCAAGCGTGTTGCAGCGTCCGATGCGGTCGGACAGCACGCCGAAGCCAAGACGTCCCGCAAAGTTGGCAAGCGCCAAAATAGAAACTTGCAAAGCGGCTTGCGAAGCATCCATCCCAACGACTTCCTGTCCTATGTTCGAAGCATGCGCGGTAATCATCAACCCTGCAACCGAAGCAAACGCCATGAACACCCATATTACCCAGAACAGGCGCGTACGCACTACCTGACCCATGCGCAAGTCCACAGCCTCGTGCGCTCCTTCGCTTTCGGCACTCCAGCCTTCGGGCGCCCAGCCTTCGGGGGGCATTTTCAAGACTGGACCGCATGCGATCAGGACCAGCAAAAAAAGTACGCCACAGATTTGAAACGCCATTCCCACGTTGAACAGCTCGATAAGAAGATTCCCCAACGGCGCAAACACCATGGGCACGATACCCACTGCGCCCACGCATACGCCGCTCGCGAACCCCCTGCGGTCGGGATACCACGCTTGGCATACGGAAAGCGCCGTGTTGTAGAACAATCCGTCGCCCAGGCCGCCCAAAACGCCAAAGCCGAAGTAGAGCACAGGCAATGATTGGGCGGCACCCGCAAGGAACCAGCCCGCCCCATAGACCAGACCGGACACAACAGCAATGGCGCGCGGGTCGAAGCGCTGCTGCAATGCCCCCGCCATGAAAAACGCCACAGCAGAAAAAATGAGGTAGAGCGAATAAGCGAACGTGATGCTAGCAACGTCCCACCCATGGGCTTCGGCAAGCGGTATGTTGAAGATGCTCCAGATGTACACCGAGCCAGCCAGGCCCACGCATGCGGCAGAAGCCAACAGAATAACGGTTCTGTTGGGAAGCTTTGTGTGTTTCCGCTCTTTTGGCCCCATACCTAAGTGCTTCTAGCGTGCGAACAGAAAGCGACCGATTCAACCGTACAGACTACGCCAGGTGCGTCGGGCGCTTGTGTTCCATAGCTTACAGCATTTGATAGGCGGAATTCCACCCCCATGGGTTCGAGGGAAGAGGTTTGGTGCAGACCCCAGGTCATTTTCCTCTGTGGCAAAAAAGGCATTAGTGTACGGGAATGAGGAGCTTCGCCGCGCATAACCCCAGGTCAAACTTTTTCTGTGGCAAAAATGGGCCTTAGTGTACGAGAATCGGGAGTTTCGTTTAGCAAAACCCCAGGTCGCGTTTCCCGACAGGGACCCGAAAACGGCAGATCTGGTTGAATAAGGCCGCTATCTGCCAGAGAGGGAAGAACGGCACATCCGCATGCCCGGCGACCCGATGCCATAGGTCAGATTGCCCTCCATCGCAGGTTCCGCAAGGTGGACCCGGGAAAGGCGGCTAGCGAGCGAAGCGAGCGACGCCGCCGTGAGCCGCAGGTCGAGCGGCCCCCGTCGCAGGTCGCCCATGGTGAGTCAGTGAGCGCGCATCTGGCGAGTGCGATAGCCCCGCTCTCGGCGCAGTGCCCGTACAACGGTTGCGGGCCAAGCCGAGGAAGGGGCTAGCGTGCCGCCAGATGCGCGCGCAACGTCAGGTCGCCCCATACGTAAAAGCGGCGTTCGGAAGAACGCCGCAACAAGAGTGGTGCCGACGCGCGGACTCGAACCGCGGACCTACGCATTACGAGTGCGTTGCTCTACCAGCTGAGCCACGTCGGCTTATGCTGCTTGGTTTCCCAAGCCACCTTTTTCAAGGCGAAATGGAAGTATAGCGTTAAGAGCGACTTGCGGCAAGAACGCGCACGCAACCTGCAAAAACGGATAACCTGCACGTGCCTCCCTTGATTCGCAGACCCTCGCATGGCCCCCGCGCAGCGTGTGGCGCATGCCTCTAATGCCCCTACCCCTACAAACTTCAAAGGAGCCTGCACCCAATACTGGACAAAGGTCTCCGCCGCGTCCCTGGCGCACGCTTGGAGATGCGTGTTGCCCATAAACGCCCAATACGAACGGCGCTCCGCAAAGCGCCGTTCGATTCCGAGTTTTGTACAGGGTTGCCCTCCTGCAAGGGGATTGAATTCTAGAGGGTTTCGCCAGCTGCCTCTTCGACCGCGGCTTCAACGGCAGCTTCTGCAACAACCTCTTCGGCAACAGCCTCTGCAACCGCTTCCTCGGCAGCTGCTTCTGCAACCGCTGCAGCAGCTACGTCCTGTGCAGTCACGCCCGCAATGTCGCCATCGCCGTCGATGTCGACGCCCGCAACGCTTTCGATCTTGTCGAACGCTGCATCCGCAACACCCACGATCTTGTCAACAGCACCAGAGAGAATGCCTTGGCCCTCTGCTGCCCCTGCCTGGGTGCCCACGACACCGTTGCCGTCGATGTCGATGCCCGTAAGCTCTTCGGCTTTGTTGGATGCAGCCGATGCCACTTCGCCAACCTTTGCAACGACCGGCGCAAGAAGGTCTTCTTTTTGGTCGATTGTGCCTCGCTCGGATTGCGATATTTCTGCCGCAGCGGCAGCTGTCTCCGCTGTGGGCGCCACTTCGCCTTCGGGCTTCGCGGCAGCATCCCCTTGACCATCGGCCGTAGCGACCTTTTCGGGAACAACCCCGTCTCCATTGATATCCATGCCCGTGGCACTCTCTACAGCGTTGACCGCAGCGTCGGCGGCGCCCCCCACAGCTTCTTTCGCCTTGTCGAAAGCACTTCCAGCAGCATTCTTCAAATCATCCAAACTGGGCATAGGAGCCTCCTAACTTGATTGCGCTTGCGGACGATTGTCCGTCACATGTCATTGTGGCACAACCCGCAAGTTCTTAGGGCCAAAACGGTGCTAAACCCCTCTAACTTGGCGAAACAACATCCATATACGGATTAGATACAGAGCGAAACGCGGGAGGACTATAATAAACACGGTAACTAATTCGCCCAAGGAGCTTTTGTGGCATGGACAACGAAGAGAAGATTCGCCTAACCCAGTACACCTGCCATGGCGGTTGATCAGCCAAGTGGGGTCCGGGAGAACTCGACGAAATATTGGCGCAGATTGCACCTGCCATAGACGAAAAGATTACGCTTGGCTTCGACACCAGCGACGACTGTGCTGTCTACAAACTGCGCGACGACCTTGTAGCCGTGCTCACGCTTGACTTCTTCACACCTGTAGTAGACGACCCCTACGAATTCGGCGCCATCGCCGCCGCAAATGCGCTTTCCGACGTGTTCGCCATGGGAGTCAAACCGCTTTGTGCCCTGAACATCTTGGCGTTCCCTGTCGCGCTGGGCACCAAAGTGGTGGGTGAAGTCATGCGCGGCGGATCCGACAAAGTGCGCGAAGCGGGCGCGTTCATCGTGGGTGGGCACTCGATCGACGACGACGAACCCAAGTACGGGCTTGCGGTGTTCGGCACAGCGCATCCCGACGAAGTCATCCGCAACGGAGGCGCACAGGAAGGCGACGTGCTCTACTACTCCAAGCGCATTGGCATGGGCATCATGAATTCGGCGTTCACCACCGGAGACGAAGATGAAGCCAGCATGCGTCCTGTGATCGATCAGATGATGGAGTTGAACCGCTATGCCGCCGAAGCGTTTGAAGGCCTAGACGTGCATGCGTGCACCGACGTGACTGGCTTCGGGCTTGCAGGGCACCTACACGAAATGCTGGAGCCAAGCGGCGTGGCAGCTATCGTGAATTGGAATGCGCTGCCTTTATTCGACGGCGTGTACGAGTATTCGCAGAAAGGATGCCGCCCTGGGCGGTCGTTCGACGTGCAGGAATGGGCCGAGCCTTTCGTGCGCAAGGGAACCATGACAGACAACGAGTACAACGACAAGATGGGCGTGCTCTGCGACCCTCAGACAAGCGGCGGGCTGCTTATTTCGATTAATCCGCAAGACGCCGGAGCCTACGAGCGGCGCTTCGAAGAGCTGCTTGGCCGCAAGCCAGCACGCATCGGGGAAATCACCTTCGGACCTGTGGGCACTATCTTTATTCGCTAACGGCAAAACAGCACTCTGGACCAACCCGATTCGGGTTTTCGTCCACACCTCCGCACCCACTTGAGGCCGTAGTCCCACTTGGGGTCGTCCATTTGGGGTCGTAGTGAAAATGGGACTCAGGACAATGAGAGCCTATCCGCCTCTTATCGCTGCGGCGGTGTCGTGTCCTATTTTCCACTACGACCCCAAATGGGACATGATCCCAAAGAGGACACCGAGTGGGACAGCCCGTTTGGGTCATGATCCCAAAGAGGACACCAAGTGGGACAGCCCGCTTGTATCTGGGATCTTTCAGCTTGTAAGCTTGTAAAAGTGTGCATATTTTCGTAAGTGAGTACCTATTTTCAGACTATTGTTATTCAACTGATGAAAATATGTACACTTTTGCTGCTGCGTTGCTGCCGCAATCCCGAATGTACGGCATACCCGAAACGATTTCCACCTATTTGCGAACCTTAATCGTCCAGGACTTGCTTTCGTTCTTGTCAAACGACAAGATTTCGACGCCTGCCTCCTGACAATGGTTTGGAAGGTTGACGGTGGCCTCGGGACACGTGAACTCCAATTCGATTTCCTGCCCCTCTTCGGCTTCCGCCAAGGCGTTCTTGAGCGCAATCAGGGGAAGCGGGCAATCCTGCCCTTTCGTGTCTATCTTAACTGATTCCATAACTCACCTAGCCTTTCTTCAACGCAGGTTTTAGCAGCAATCGCGTCGCCATCCAAATACCTAGAACCAAAAACACCAACGCATACCAAGACTTCAAAGAAAGCTGGGCAGTGCCGACCAAGCCGTTAGCAATCAGACAGCCATGGCCCCACACGCCGCCCAGACCCATAAGAACGCCCCCGATGACCATCTTCACCGCCGTTGACGCGTCGGGAAGGACGATCGAAAACTCTCTGGCGACGACCGTAGCAACGAGCGACCCGACCACAATGCCCACCACGAGCATGCTTCCCCAGCCGAACATGGTGTCGTAGGGGTTGCAGCTGCCCACAATTCCGCGTGCAGGGAAGGCGGTGTAGGCCCATGAAAGAATCGGCGACACGATGGCGAACCCGAAGTGGCGCCCGAAGTGGCCGCTTACGGGAAACGCAAGACCCATCAAGATGCCTATGATGACCACTGTGGGCTCCATGGGCCAGTTTTTTTCGCACAAGACATGGCGCATGCCGGTATAGCGCCCCGGAATCTCGAATGGCTTCGGATGCGTCTTGCGATGCCGATAGAGCACCGCAACAATGACAACGGCAAGCACCGCGAACACGATGACGGGGATGATCGAGCGTCTACCCGGTAGCATGTCTTCCACGATGAAAAACGAGCGCAGGTACTTGGAGACGTCCTTTCCTGGCCCCGCGGACACGAAATAGCCTGTAAGCACGAACGCAACAAGCGATATCAGCCCCGCCACGCGCCCGTCGCCGCATTTGACCAACGTGGACGTAAGGCAGCCGCTCGAGACGACCGCCCCTATGCCGAACAAGAGGCTTCCAAGCGCGATCGACACGAGCGAAAACGGCGGCAAGTAGAACGGGATGCGCACCAGATGCAGATGGCCCAGCCCATGGTAGATAAGCCCTTCGACCGCGACGATGGCGGCAATAAGCGCGATATTGTAGAGCCGCTTCTCCAGATAGATGTCGCGCACGAGTCCGGTCATGCAGAAGCGACTGCGCTTGACCACAAAGCCGAATAGCACGCCGAACAGCAGGCCCGATGCAAGCGTTGCCACAGCCTACCGTCCTTCTGCGCTCATGGCGGCCGAAGAAGCGGCTTCTGCGCCCGGCTCAGCGCTCGAGGCCGCGCCCGCTCCAGCTGCCGATTCCGCGCCCGATCCAGTGCCCGATTCTGCTGCCGCTTCTTTCCCTTGAACGCTTGGGGCGCCTTCCTCGTAGAGGAATAGCCCTTCGACCGGGCCGTCCCACACCTCAAGTCCATTGAACTCGACCACGTTGGTGTAGCCGGCGTAGACCAGGTCCTCCGCTGCAATCTTGCTCATCCCCCCATAGTCGCAGTAAAGGATAATTAGCTGGTCCTTGTTGGGAAGCTTATCGCGCCCTTCGTTGCCGGTAATCACGTTGAACGCAATGGGCACGGAACCGGGAATGTGCATGTAGTCCCAGTCCACTTTGCCCCGCACGTCCACCAGGATGCTTCCTTCCTGCGCTATAAGCTCGGCGGCTTCTTCGGGAGTCGCATGGCGATACCCCGCCTCCGGGTCGAACTCGGTCGAATAGATGTGCTCCACTGTCGCGGCGTACTCTTTTGCCGCCCCCGTGGTATCGACGCCGCTGCTGCCAGCTGCGCTCCCCTGCGTTGTTGCTCCGTCGCTTGACGAAGGGGATGGGGGCGCTGTCCCTTCCGCGGAAGACGCGGGCAGCTCTGCCACGTGGCTGTCCACATCCTGCCCACACGATGCGAGCCCACTGGCGCAAAGGACTGCCCCCAGCGCCAAGGCAGCACAAACACGCAGCCTTTCTTTCATCTAGAACCCCCTGTTCTACCTACATGCCACGCCTCTAGTACAAGCACAGCACAACGCGGTCGAATATCCGCCCGAAAACGCTTCTCTCTTCCCTGTATTCTCGCACGATTTCGTTGGCAAAGCGCACTACTTCGTCGCGTTCGTCTTCCGTGATGTCGTGACTGCTGAACCGCGCACGGTCGTTGATAGCCACACATGCTTCGAAGCCGCGCCCGCACGCGAACGCGTCGGCAACCTGACTACCCGCCTGATCGAGCAACGTGTGGTTCAACGAGGGCAGCCGCCTGGAGATGACCGACACGGCGTGCGAGAACGCCGCAAGAACAGCCTGCCTGCGGTCGTCGCCTGTAAACAGCGCGCGCACGCGCCGGAGTTGGTACCTGCGCACAGCGACACTCACCGCTGCCGCAAGCACCAGCAGGGCCGCAAGGGCCAGAAGGATGGTCGTTCCCCACACGGCAAAGAACTCCACAATGCGCTCAAACAGCGACGCATCCTCTTCCGCATCGTCGTCCTGGTCTTCTTCGGGCCACTCCTCTTCTTCCGGCGCATCCGCGTCGATGCGCTCGCGGCCCGGTTCGTCTTCGCCCATGCCAGGATAGGTGTACATGTTGTCGTTGCGGAACCCGGGCGTGGTCTCAAACGGAAGCCAGCCAACGCCGTCCAAATAGAATTCCGCCCACGCATGGGCGCTGCGGTCGGTCACGTCAACCGCACTGCCTGCCGCCTTGCCCAGAACGTCTTCGGTGACAACGAAGCCTTCCACGTAGCGCGCCGGAACGCCAAAGTAGCGCAGCATGCACGTCGCCGCCATCGCGTAGTGCACGCTATGGCCGACCCGATCTCCGGTAAGGAACCACTCCAGAGCGTCCTGCCCTGCGTTGCCCGACGCAGTCGTGTTGTAGTACTGGTTGCGCGCCAGATACGATGCGATCCGTGAACGGGCTTCGGTGGTCGAAAGCCGCTCGCGCGCTCCCAGATGCTCTTCAAGCAACGCAACATGTTCCTTGCTCAACCCCAGGCACGTGTCGTAGACCATATCCCTGTAGGCGGATTCGGCGCTTAAGTGCGCTTGCGCGTCTGCGCTCGTGGCAACGGCGCCCTGCAAGCTCTCCTGAAGCGCGTAGCTACCGCGCACCGCCTGCGGAACGTAGGCAAGCCCCCACCGAACTGTGCCGCCGGAAGACCAAATGGTCTCGTCACCGATAAGGCGCTCGTTCGTGCGCAGGTAATCGGATTGGGCGAAGCCGTAGGGAGCGTAGAGATAGCGCCTGCATGCCCCAATGTTGTCGACCACCAACGTGGTCGCTTCGCTCTGCCCTTGCACTGCGTACGCGCTCGCAAGCTGGCTTTGCCCATAGAACCCTTGCTGATGCAGCGTGTGGAACAGGTCGCGATAGGTGCGGTTCTCTTCCGCGCTCAGTCCTTCCCACACTCCATCGGAATAATGCTCCCCTACAAACCCCCGTAGGTATATGGTCTCGGCCGCATCCGTCTCTACCGACAATTCGGTGCGACCCGTGGGAACGAACGGTTCGATGTCGCGCAAATCCCCTTCGGGCAGAACGTTCGGAGCACTTTCGTAGGCAACTCCATGGCGCCAGTCGGCAAAAGCGCCAGGCACTCCCCCTGCGTCGAACAGGCGATAGATTCCCGTCCCTGCAACAAGGGCGACAACAAGCGCGCATCCCAACACGCTAAGCACACCTAAGGGAAGCGCAGCGCGCGGGCCCAACGAAGTGTCGCTGCCGCGCACACCTTTGTCTATCATCGCCAAAACAGACACGGTACACAGCAGACCCGTTTCCCATCGCAGCGGAAGCAGGCCGGCGAACACCCCGATTGCAGCAAGGGCGGGAAGGACGAAGCCCATCCACTGACTGCCGGCACGCGTCAGGAAAGCGCATACTGCTCCGAACAGGGCAGACAACAGCACCGTGAAGAAGAACACGCCCACCGCCGTAGAATCGCCAACGGCGAAGCGCGGCTGCATGAAGCCAGTGGAACCCGTAAGCGAATCGGACGCACAATTCAGGTAGCTGTTCAACCCGATGGCAAAGGGGCCCCACGCCGCTGCAACGGTCACGAGGGCGAAGATCGTCAAACCGATCAGCGCTGCATGCGGGCTTCCGAAACGCCGTGCAATCTTGTCACCCAGCCACACGGGCAGCAATGCCACTGCACTGGCAAGCACGCACGATGCGCACATGACGCCGAATTCGACGCCAATCTGCCCAAGCGCAAGCCCCCGATACACAACAAGCAGGAAGCTCGCGCCTAGCACAGCGGACAAAAGCAGCCGCCATACGTATTCGACAGCGCTGCCGGAACCGGCACGCTTGGAGCGTGTGCGTATGCGCGCTTCTTTCAGCGTTGCCGACAAACCTACTTCCTTATCCTTCCCATTCGACGTACGAATGACGCTGGGCTTGATAGCCTTCCCGCGCGTCCAGAAACGCGACATGCGGGGCGGCGATGCGGCCACGATAGTCTTCGCGCGAGCGACACGAAACGCAGATGACATGCGACGCGTCCAACGGAGCGACTATGCGCTCGTAGAGGTCCACGCAGGTTTCCGATGCCACGGCCAAGGGGCTCGAAAGCACCTCCGGAATGGTTTCGGCCAGGTCGTCTGCGGTGTTGACCGCCACTTCGGACACAGACGAGTTCGGCACGTCGTTGTGCACAACGCGAAACGCAAGACCCTCTTCTGACAAACTCGCACACAGCGAAGCGAACAACTCTGCGAACACGTCTGCGCATTCAATCGGAGCAGGTTCGCGCACGCTCTTGTCCGCGACGACCACAAGGCGCCTGTCAACGGGAAGCGACCCGTCCTTGACGACCATCTTTCCCATCTTGCCTGAAAGCTTCCAGTGGATCTGGGCTATGCTGTCGCCTTGCTCGTATTCGCGAACTTGGAGCACTTCGGTGCGGTCGGGGCCCTTCTTGTCTGGCGCATACACGTCGTTGTCGAACCCTTCGCTTTCCGCAAGGACGACACCTGCATCCATGCTGCGCAGCTCAGGCGCAATTGTGAAACTGCAGCTGCCACCTGCGCCGGTCGACAGCGCAAACAGCCCGAAGACGTCGCAGCCACGCCCGTCTTCCAACATCACGCTCACTTTGCCCGGATGGCTTTCGGAAACGATAAACTCCGCTTCGTTCGCTCCCTTGGGCGGCAATGCTAAAGATATCGTGCGCTGCGCTTCTTCGCCCGTGAACAGATTGGTCATGCACATCTTCCCGCGCACGTTGAACAGAGGAAGCCGGCTGGCGTTGCGCAGGATGGCTTTGCAGGCGGGGTCTTCACCGGAAGCAGCGTTAAGCGGGTCGACGCGGGCGCTTACGGACCTGCGTCCAGCAATGCATGGCACCAGGGACAAAACGAACACCGCAAGAAACGACGCGATGCCAACTTGGAACACAGGATGCCCTGTCAACAGGTTGCCTGCGACAAGCGCTGCACAAACGATAAGTGATGCCGTTCTGTTCATTGACGCACCGCGCGCGCACCCACGACGTCGCGCTTTCCTACTGCGCTGCCTGCATGCCGTGCACGTCCACGTCGAGCGGCATAGCCACGTCTTCGACAATCTGCGCCACAACGTCGGAAGCTTCAAGATCGTTGAGCTTGGCCTTGGAGTTCAAGAGCAGCCGGTGCGAGAACACGTCAGAGATGACGCAGCGTACGTCGCTGGGCACCACGTAGTCGCGCCCCTCTGCAAATGCGCACGCCTTCGCCATGCGCGCAAGAGCAAGCGCTCCGCGCGGATTGATTCCCAAAGAGACCATCTGATGCGCATGCGTACTTTGCACTAAACGCACGATGTAGTCGTTGACTCCCCTGCTTACCTCCACCTTGCCAACCTGGTCGACAAGGCTGCGCAGCTCGTCGAGCGAAACGGCTTCGGCCACGCTGTCCATGGGGTTGCTGGCCTGGTGCGATTCGAGGATTTCCATATGCGCGTCGTAGTCGGGATAGCCAATAGAAAGGCGCACCATGAACCGGTCCAGCTGCGAGTTGGGCAGCATCTGCGTGCCCGCCGCACCTACGGGGTTTTCGGTGGCAAGCACGATGAACGGGTCAGGCAGCGTATACGTTGTGCCGTCGACCGTCACGCGCTTTTCCTCCATGGCTTCAAGCAATGCAGCCTGCGTCTTCGACGAGGTGCGATTGATTTCGTCTGCAAGGAAGAGATTGGTCATGATGGCGCCTTCGCGATAGACAAAATTGCCTGTCGCGCTGTCGTACACCGAAAACCCAATGATATCCGAAGGCATAGTGTCGGGAGTGAACTGCACGCGCCGGGTGGCAAGCCCCATGGCCTTGGCGAATGCAAGCGCCATCGTGGTCTTGCCGACGCCGGGAACGTCTTCGAGCAACACGTTCCCTTGCGCAAGAACCGCCATGGTCACTTTTCTGACGACGTCGTCCTTCCCTTTGATCGCCTTGGTCACTTCGGCCACAATCGAAGCTATCTGCTGGTTCATGGTGTACCTTTTCACTACAAGGACGGGGCCCGTACTGGACCCCGTCCAATCTTGCATGCAGAGCTACATTCTATAGATACAAGCTCTAAACGGCTAGCCAACCAGGCTGATGCCATCGCTGGTGGCCGTGCGGCCGGTGCTCGTGGTGACGCGCACCGACCACGCCATGGGGGCCTTGCGGGCCTCCGTGGCGGTGAAGCCGGACAGCGTCGTGGCCGCGCCGCCATCGGTTATCGCCCACTTGGCGCCGGTCTTCTTCCAGTTGGTGTAGTCCTTGGAGTAGTACCACTGCACCGACTCTATGGTCTCGCCGGTGGCCAGGCCCTGGGCGAGCGCCTTCAGCTCCACGGGCGCGTCCTTGACCCACTGGTAGGTCCCAGCCGCGACGACCTCGAGCCTCTGCAGCACCTCGAGCTTCTGGCCCTCGCTCGTGCCCTTGCGGCCCGCGCTCGTCTCGACCACCGCACGCCAGGACATGTCGGGCTTGCGCGCCTCGGTGCACTCGGGGATGTGGAGGCTGGCGGTCACGTCGTCTTCCACGAACACCTTCGCGCCGGTCTTCTTCCAGCTGTCCGGGTTTTCCGGCGTCTTGGTGTACTCCCAGCGCCAGGTGGTCACTTTCTCGCCGGGAAGCGGGTTGGCCACCTGCGCGACGATGTCTGCGCTCTGGCCGGCCACCCACAGCGGGTTGCCCACGTGCTCGACGACGAGCTCAGGCTCATCTTCCACCTCGAACGCAATGGCGTAGAGGTTGTAGGAAACGTAGTTTTCGTCGTAGGCGGTCTGGATGCGGTAGACCTGATCGCTCGGCAATAGAGCAGTGATGTATTCAGTGCCGTATTCAGCGATCTTGTTGTACTGATCGACCTGCTCACCAAAGCCGTAGTCTATATATTCTGTATACCCACTTTCTCCAGGCTGCGCCGTATAGACGTAGGTCTGGTAGTCGCTCTTGGGATTGTCCAAGGTAATTCCCACTTCCTTGGTCCCGAACGGTACTTTCACGGTCGCCAGCGGAATGTGGTCCTCGACAGGGCCAGTGCTCACCCAATTACCGGGAGACTCTTCGTAGAACAGCTCGTACGACGCATCGTAAGCGCCGTCGGCAATTGCAATGTCGGCAGCATCGACTTCCTGCCCGTTGACCGTTACCGTGAAGGCCAGCTTCGTGCCCTCAAGGATGTCGGTCTTCTGCTGTGTCTCGAATGCTTCGTTGTCGAATGTGGCAGTAAGCGCAACTTCGGCATCAGCATCGAACGTAGGCTTCTTGCTCACCTCTACGGATATGTGGCCGTCTTCGGACTCCACAACAGTGCAGCCCTCCACCGTACAAGCATGCGAAGCGATGCAGCCGCCTTCTTCGTCCCAGGTATATGTGGGCTCGCCCCATTCATGGGCAGTAACCGTGACCTTAGCATATGGTGCCACGAAGTGGGCATCTTCGTACATGTCTTCGTCGATTTCGGTCACCGTCATGACATACGTGCCCGCAGGAACGTCTGCAAAGCTGATGTCGGACGAGCCGGCAAGCGTAGCGGTCTTCGCGATTTCGCCCTGTTCATCTTTCAGTACGACGGTGGCGAAGCGGTCATCGCCGTCACCGTTCATGGCATCTTCCCACAACTCATCTGTAGCCCTAGACATCTTGTAGTAGTCGCGGTAATGGAGCTCTGCCTCAACCGCTTCGCCCGCATGAACCGTGTACTCGAGCTCGTCGAAATACATCAGCACATCAGTGTAGTAGTCCGCATAGTAGCGCCAGATGTTGAGCAGGTCTCCGTCGGCAAGGACGGTGTCGTTCGCCACGCTGCCCATGGTTGGGTCGTCGGCATAGACGGGGTATTCGTGATTGACCGAGTAGCTAAGGATCTCGGTCGATGCGCCGAAGATCTTGGTCACGGTTCCCGCGCTGCTTATGGAAAGGTAGCTTGTCGGGTTGTCGTCGAAGGCCTGGCCATAGAGCTCGTGGTGCACGGCCACCAGGGCATCAGCCACCGTGACCTTGCTCCTGTAGGCCATGGACTTAATGTTGTAGCCAGCTTCAGCGGTCATGTCGGAGCTTACCTCGAGCGGCATGTACACGGCGTCGTACTTGTACTCGCCCGACTGGGCAATGACGTTGATGCTAGCGGTCGTGGGCTCCGTGGACACCGCGGTAATGCCGAACTCGCCTTCCAGGCTGTTGATGAACGTGCCCACGTCGCCCTTGCCGGTAGCGGTCACTTTGGCAGTGCCAGGCTCGACGTTGGATTCGTAGGAGTACGTGAAGTCGGTGTTCTTGACAAGCGTGTTGCCGTCGAAGGTGACCTCGGGCTCGGGAGTGATGGCTTCGCCAGTCTCGTCCTGATCCTCGACCGCAGCCATAGTCGCCTTGGACAGATCGCCCACCACAATGTGGCCGGTACCAGTATTCTTGAACGTATTAGCGGGGTAGTCGCCCTGGGCTTTGATCTGATCATACTTTTCGGAAATCAGAACAACCTTTTGGTCGTCTCGGGTGGCATTCACGTTGCCGGCAAATGCACCGGCGTTTATCGTCTTCAAGGTCGTCGGAATAGCAACCTGCTCAAGTGCGCTGTTCCTAAAGGCGTTGTTCCCAACAGAGGCAAGGCCCTCGTTGAGCGTAAGGCTCTTCAAGGTCTTCTCGAGGTTTTCGTTAGTCACAGAGAAAGCGCTCGTGCCAAGGGCGGTAACCGTGCCAGGGATTTCAAGGGAGGAAATCTGATGGTTAAAGAAGGCGGAGTTGCCGATTGTGGTAAGCGTGCTCGGTAGGCTCACCGAGGTAACCTTAGCCCCGGAGAACGCATTGCCACCAATGCTGGTAACTCCCTCGGGGATGACAAGGTCGCCTATACCCTGTGCGGCTGTGTCGTTGATGAGAAACGCCCCTGCAGGGATCTCGGTCAGCGAGTTGGACAGGACCACACTTGTAAGGGAGTTGCTGCTGTTAAACGCCGCATTACCAAGGGTGGTTACGCTATTGGGCAAATTAACCGAAGTCAGTCCAGACATCCTAAAAGCCATCTGACCAATTTCTTTAAGGGTGCTGGGGAATTCGATTTCGGAAATCGTGGACCCCGCAAAAGCAAACTGGCCGATTGCCTCGAGGCTAGAAGGCAAAACAACCGACGTGGGCTCGTAGGACTCCCCATCTTCGTCAAAAACAAAGACGCCTTTGGTGTTAGAAGGCCCTGGGCCGATGGCGGTGATGACGGTGCCGTCGGGACCTTCGTTGGGCATGACCATGTTGCTGTCAATTTTCATCATGGCTTTGCCCGCATCGGTCAGGCCCGTGATGGTTGCGCCATCGTCGCTGTAGGTAAAGCAGTCGGCGTTCCACTTGGGAGCAGGCTTGACTAGATAGACTTCCTGGCAGAAGGACTGGTTATTGCTGATGCGATAAAGGTTCGGCCTTTCGCCGCTCGGAAGTAGCGTTTTGTCTCCGGTAACATCCTCGGACTCGATATACAGTTCGACAGTTCCTCCGGGATAATTCTGGGCAACCCTTGCGTTCATGCCAGATGCATAGGGTTCACCTGCACCAGGATTACCAAGGAACGCTATTGCTTTTGATGCAGATGGCACAGGAGAACCTATCTGGGCAATATTGCCTGGAACCGTAACAGAAGTAATCTGATTCGTTACAAACGCATACTGAGCAATTGTCAGGCCGAAATCTGTGTGGTCAGGAAACACCAATTCATCAATTGCGCACTTGGCAAACGCCTGGGTATAGATACACAACAAGCTTTGAGGGAATGTTACTTTCTTCAGGTTTGCGTTCCCGCTAAAAGCATAGGTTCCCACATGGAACACGCCATCGGGAAGGACAACCTCGGTCAGATTGTTGTTCTGGAAAGAGCCATAGAGAATGAAAAAGTCGCCGCGCGTGGTCACTGACTCGTCGTAACGGATGTGATCCCAGCGTCCGTTGCCGTCTACCCCCGCTTCATAGGGAACGCGAGCGACCTTTGGGAAGGTAACGCCTGTAACGCCAATACCCTTGAACGCGTCTTTGCCAACCCCTTGAACCTTTCTTCCGTCAGGGTCGACTCCGGGAATGACAAGGTTGGTATTACCGCCATTAAACTTCGCTTGCCCCTGCTCTGAGAAACCCGTAACTTCCCAAATAGTCGTTGTGAGACCGTTGCTGTTCTCGTTCATGGGGAACACGCCATCGCCCAAGTTGCTGGAGGTCGACGAAATACTGTGCTCCCCATACGTAAAGTCGCTTGGTTCCCAGATGGAGTCGTCGGCCCAGGCGCTTTGTTGCATCGCGGGGGACACGAGCGCCGCAAAGAGCGCGAGCAGTGTCGCCAACGAAACAAGCAGTGCGCGCGGGGCGACAGCTTTCACTTTTACGTTGTCCATAGTGCTTTCTTTCCTTTCTTGTGTCCCGGCTATCCATGATGCCGGCTTCAATATGGTAAAAAGCCTGCTTGGCGCGCCGGGTGTCTTTCCCAACGCGCTACGCTCGCTTGGAATCCCTACCTGACGGCGGCGTCGAGCGCGTCGTAGGTGGCCTGGGGCACCGCCACGGGGCCGCCGAAGACGTAGCCGTGGTTGCGCGCCGACTTGTGGGCGGACACAACGGCAGTGGCGTTGGCGCTGTTGGTGCCGTCGGCCAGCAGCAGCACGGAGCGCTTCTGGCCGCACAGCGCCGCGCCCGCGAGCGCGTCGTACCCCGCGTCGCCGCGCG
>JAFUCW010000448.1 GCA_017459485.1 Eggerthellaceae bacterium
CTCGGCATACACCTTCGTGTCGCCCGCCTCGCAGAACTCTTCGACCTTGGCCAGCCATATGTCCACCGCCTGGCGGGAAAGCTTGTAGAACGGCTGGAAGGCATAGCAGTCGGCATCGAACAGGTCGACTCCCACCTCGCGCACCTCACCATCGATTACGCGAGCCTTGAAATCTTTGGCGGGCTGGGGAATTGCCTTGTTGACAGAGCCTAGGGACTGCAGGGGCGCCTCGATGACAGCGCGTGCGTAAGCGGCATCGAAGACGAGGTCGCCATGCAACATCAGGATGTCCCTACCCCGCAGGTGCTGCCGGGCACAGTACATCGAGTAGATGTAGTTGGTCTCGTCGTAGCGCGGATTGGCAACGAACTCGAAGCGGCACCCCTGCGCAACGTAAGGAGCAGCGACCTCTTCCAACTGCTCGGGGAAAGGCCCCGTCGTAACGACGAAGTCCGTGATCCCACAGCCGCGCAGAATGCGCAATTGGCGCTCGAAGATGGTCTCGCCCGAGTTCAGCAGCCGCACCATCGCCTTTGGCGAGTGGGCAGTAAGGCCGCCAAGGCGCGAACCAGTGCCCGAGTTGAAGATAAGAGCCAGCATGCGACCCATCCGTTCATGAAGCAGAGGCGTTACTATTAATCACGTACTATAGAAGAGAAATCAACATGAATCAACACCAGAAGTAAACATCGAGGAACCCGAGCACTGCCGCTGGCTGTTCCTGCCGCTTGCAACCCCGAGCGCCAGCGCCTTGGCGGTGTAATCGGCGAAATAGCTGCCCACCCCAGCGTGCCGATTCGCCCGACCACTGGCACACCAATTCACACGACCCCCGACACGCGCCTGAATGCTCTAGTGCCCGTTTTCGCTGTCGTCTTCATCTGAGGGAGCGGGCTCGTTATAGTAGGTTTGGGCCATGCGCTGCTGAACCGAACGGTCAAGTATCTTCTGGTTGAAATCCGAGAGATTAACAAGCGCGAACAGGTTGCCGAAAGCAAAGAAGCCCACTTCTGCAACGAGCTTTCCCACAAGCTCGTCGGCGTAAGAAGAGCTAATCAGATTAACGCCATCGAAGTCAAGCACAACCCGTCGTTTGCCCTCCTTGAGAATGTTCAGAGCCATATGGCGGACTTTCTCTGCTGCCTTTCGCGTCCCCGTCCCCTCCGACTCGCTTGCGATCTTGATAACGTAATCTTCCCCTGTTGGCGACTCGAACTCTTCGAGCCAGAGGGCAATAGGGGTGTGCCCATTCAGGGTTTCGGAAATATCGATAGGGGCAGAGGTGTCAAGCTGGAAATCGACAAGCGTTGTGCCCAGCCCCTCGGAGGGATACCAGAAGCCATCCTCGGCTTGTGAAGCAGACCCGTCGCCCTCGGTGAAATAGGTCGCACCACCAGACGTTATGCGATATTGCCCATTCCCAGCAAGGACGAGTTCCGAAAGCCCCCAGAGACCATTACCCTGACCAATCGCATTGTCGCGCGTCACCCGCTCCTGAAGGGCTAATGTAATTGCATCGAATGGGGTCGCAACCTTATGGGTTCCCCTGAGAGAATTGTAGATACCTATTCCATTGTCGAAAATGCATGCCGAGAAGCGCCCGTTACCTGCAAGCTGCGACATGAAAAAACCCGAGCCCGAGTCGGAATGCTGCAAAACATTATCCATGGCCTCGTTTAGGCACCATTCGATCCTTTGAATCACGCCAGCCTCGACCTGGGCTTTCGTCAGACGTTCCTCGAGA
>JAFUCW010000449.1 GCA_017459485.1 Eggerthellaceae bacterium
ACAAAGTCGACGATCCGCTCGAACACGTCTTTCTTTCTTATGTTGTAGCGGTTCTCGAGATCGTTGTAGATGATAGTGGCGTTTAGGTCATCCAGATATCTGCGCAAAGACTCGATGGTGCCCTGCTCCAACGAGGCGGGGAATCCTCCCCACACCAGGTAGTCGCTCACATCATAGCTGCGTCCGAGCAGATCTGCGTATTCCTTCGCTTCACGATAGACGAAAGGCCGCACCTTGAAGGAAACGTATCGGCCCGATAGCTCTTTGGTGAACTCGCGCGATAAAAGCTTCGAGTTGCTTCCCGTGATAAAAAGCGAGCAATTCATCAGACGCAGCGTCCGACAGGCCTCATTCCATTCGGGAACGTTTTGCACTTCGTCCAAAAAGACATAGAGTTTCTTGGTGCCGATACGCTGCTCCACGTAGGCGATGAGGGCATCCGCGTCGGGGATCGCCTGCCTTGTGGAGCGCATATCGAAATCCAACAATATGCATTCGTTGCCGTCACGCTCGAGCTCCTGTGATATCTGCCTCAAGATGACCGACTTGCCAGACCGGTGAATTCCGGTGATGACTTTAACAAGGTCTCTATCGTAGAAGGGACGTAAGTGGGATAAAGAGAGTTCTCGGATCATCAAAGTAAACTCTCCTCACTGTGGTCAGGATATTTATTTTAAGATAATAGCGATAATTTCTAAATCTTAAATTAATATTTTAAGAAATGGCTTGATTAACAATAGTTTTAATTAGCAACAAGCACTAAGCCGGGTTTGTGGCGTACCGGTCGGGTTATACCCTTGTTCCTGGTATCACCGTTGGAAACATTGTAACCATCCTTATGGGTGTGTTCACTCTCTGATTACGCTGTCGGGCGGTAGTGCAAAAGCCTGATCAGGGCTGCCATTTCACGACCGGTGAAAAGGCTTTCTTCTATGAGCCCTTCGGCATGTGCCTTCTGCATCCAGCCTGACATGAGCATGTTGCAGGCTGCCTTCGCGCCGGGGTTTTTGATGCGTGCGATGTTCCATTGGTGCAGCCATGCCGATCGGTAGGCTGCAAGGGCGGCAAACGCTTCGCGGCGTTTTGCATCGGCATTCACGAACGCGTCGATGGCTGCAATCTCTTCGTAGATGGCGAACTCCTTGCCGCTTGCATGGATCGACGATTCGGGATTGTCTATGCGGTAGTGCACGAAGGCATCTGGGACAAGCACCACGCGCTTTGCGCAGCACTGCACTTTGAATGCAAATGCAGTGTCTTGATACGATGCACCGGGCGTTTCGTTGAATCGGATGTCGTGGTGCGCAAGGAAACTGCGGCGGTAGATGGCGCTCCAGATGCAGGGCTGGAGAAGCACAAGTGTCTTGTCGACGTCTGCGCTGGTCGCGGTGTCGTAGTCGTGTCCTTGCAGCACCTCGACGAAAAGGTCGTCCTCGAAGCTGTCGGCGTGTTCGTAGTAGTTCGACTTCACTATGTCGGCGTCGTGTTCGCGCGCTTTTGCCAGCAGCGATTCGAACATCTTCGGCTCTGCGTAGTCGTCTGGCTCCAGGCATCCTACGTATGCGCCGCAGGCAGCAGCTATGCCTGCGTTCATGGCACGTCCGTAGCCTGCGTTTTCCGGCAGGGTAACTACGCGCAAGATGTGCCCTGCCTTTTCTTGGCAGCGCCTTTCGTACTCTGCCAGTATCTCCGGGCTGTCGTCGGTCGATCCGTCGTCGACGCATACGATCTCCATGCGTCCGTGTTCCACTGTCTGTCCGACCAGGCTGTCTAGGGCTGTGCGCAGATAGCGCCGTGCGTTGAACACGGGCACGACCACCGACAGTTCCACTTTGCTGGTATCCATACAAAGGATGATACAACACGGTGCTGTCCTTGCGGCCTTCCTTGCACGCGAATGGCCGTATAATCATGGGTGCCGAAATCGATCGAGGACGCTTTACGTGGCAACGACGCTTGACACCAAGCCCAGCAATCGCGGATTTTTCGCCCGCCTTTTCAGTGGGCATGCCGACATGGGCGACAAGTACAACGTGCGTGTCTCGTTCATCCGATTGTTTGGCAAAGAGAACCGCGCCTCTGTTGCGTGGCTTTGGGCGAATTCGGATGGCTATCGTGCTCAGATCCTGGCAGTGGCGCTGGTTTCGGCTATTCTTGCGTTTGTCGGGGTGCGCCTTGCCCTGGTCAGCAAGGACATGCTCGATGCCGTGCAGATGGGCGACCTTGACCGGTTCGTCCGTGCCGCAGTCGTCCTCGTGTGCGTTACCATTGCCGTGCAAGGCGGCACCATTGCGAACAACTACTTCATCGAGCGCACCCGCCAACGCCTGCTCAAGGGGCTCCGTGCGTGTTTCTTCCACATGATTGTCTCCAAAGACTATGGAGAGGTCTCGCGCACGAGCACGCAGGACCTGATCAACCGCCTCATGAACGACACGAACACCGTCTCCGACATCATCGTAGGGTTTCCGTACAAGCTTGCGCAATCGCTAACCATGTTCGTCACTGCCATCGGCGTGCTGTTCGAGCTCGAGCCCGTTTTCATCGTCGTTGCCGTGCTCAGCGCGCTTCCCGGCCTTTTGATGCAGCGCTTCACTATGCCCATAGTACGTGAATTTTCCCAGGTCGAACGCTCGATCAACGTGCGCGTGGAGGCGTTTTTGCAGGAAAACGTCATGCAGATGAGCGTGGTGCGCGCGTTCGGTGCGACGCCCCGTGCGGAGCAGAGCGCCGAAGGGGTGTTCGAAGCGCGTAGGGCTTTTTCCATGGACCGCCGCATGTGGGACAGCCAAATGGGAGTGTTGCGCATGCTCTACGGCATCCTGGTCGGCACCGGTTTGACTATCTACTGCGGGTATCAAATACTTGTAGGCGCCATGACGTTTGGGTCGATGGCTGCGCTCATAACCATCTTTGCCCAGGTCAGAACTCCCATGAAAGACCTGCTCTCCCTGATTCCCCAACTGGTGGCGTCTTTCGTCAACGCCGATAGGCTGCGGGAAATCGAGTCCATCGAAAGCCAGGTTGGCGAAATCGCCAGCGAACAGGAGGCGCTGGATTTCTACCGCGAAGATCTGCTGGCGTTCGGACTGGAGGACGCTTGGTTCAGCTATCCGGCAGTTGCGCGCGACAGCGTCGAGACCGCCGAAGAAGACGCCGCTCCTCGAAAGCCCGTGCTCCAAGGGCTTACGGTCAGCGTTGGCAAAGGCGAGTCTTTGGCCATTACGGGCACGTCCGGTCTGGGGAAGAGCACGATCGTGAAGGTGCTCATGGGCCTCTACACGCTCGACTCCGGGACGAGGTTCGTGGAAACCGGGGCAGGGAAGGCGCCGCTTGACGTGCGCTACCAGCGTCTTTTCGCTTACGTCCCCCAGGGAAACTTGCTCATGCGCGGCACGATTCGCGAAGCGGTGAGCTTCGGTACGGAAACCGACTCGTCCAACGACGATGCTTTGTGGCGCGCTTTGCGGATTGCGTGCGCAGACGACTTCATCTTAGGCTTCCCCGAAGGTCTTGACACCGTTTTAGGCGAGCTTGGCAGCGGCCTGTCGGAAGGACAGATGCAGCGCATCTCCGTTGCGCGCGCCGTCTTCAGCGGTCATCCCATTCTTGTGCTTGACGAGGCGACAAGTGCCCTCGACGCGGAAACGGAAGAGCGCCTTGTTGCGAACCTGCGCAACTTGGAAGGGCGCACCATCGTGGTGGTGGCGCATCGGCCGGCGGTCGTTGCCATGTGCGACCAGAACCTTCATTTTGGTGGCGAGGAGCTTGAGCGCAGGTAGCAGCACTTCGCGTGTGGCCTAGGGATCGCTTGCCGCATCGCCGTTTTCGCCGGAGGGTTTTGCGCCCGTCGCATCGTTTGCCTTTCGTGCCGCACGGATGCGTGCGAGCTCCTTTTCGAACAGATCGGGGTAGTTGACGAATGCAGGTCCGATCGTGCGCGCGTCCTGCGGGAGCAGCTGCGTCTGAGCCGCATAGTACGCGTATTTTTCGTCGAGGCGCAGACGCACGAGGTCCTGGAAACGCTTCGGAGCATGGCAGATGAAGGTGCGCGACAGAATGGCGATGCAGTTCGCTACGTAGGCTTCGGCAACGGCGCGCACGTTGTCTGGCGGACGATACCGTTCTATTTCTGCGATCATCGCGTAGATGACGTCTACGGCGTCCATGAGGCGTTTGGGCGTGATGCGTGTCGTGGATGACGGATGGTCGCCGATGTGGTAGGTGTAGAAGGGCACATCGACGCGTAGCACGGTGGCCCCGCAGAGCAAAAGGCGCATGAGCCAAAGCTGGTCTTCGAAGATGCGGCCCTCATCGAAAACGATGCCGTTGTCTTTCAGGAATTGCAAGCGCACAAGCTGGACGCAGGGGGTGATCATGAAAAGGCCCGACTCTAAGGCGCAGCGCATAGAGCGCCACATGTCCACCGTGCCTCTTGCGGCGAGTTCTGCAACGGGTCCGCGAAACAAGCTGCGGTTCGTGTAGTCGCCCCATACCATGTCTGCGTTTGCGCCCTTTGCGGCACGAAGGAGCTGTGCGCAGGCGTCGGCAGGTATGGCGTCGTCGCTGTCGACCCGAAGGACGGAGTCTCCGCTTGCCGCCTCG
>JAFUCW010000450.1 GCA_017459485.1 Eggerthellaceae bacterium
CGACAGGCGCGGCTCAAAACGCGTGAAGCTTCCTTCTCTAATTTCGAAGGCCATAGGCAGCTTGTCTCTTTCGTCGATCGCTTCAGCATCGACCGCTTCAGCTGCGGTTGCGTCTGCCGATGCGCCTGCCGCAGCGCCATCCGAGGGCACGGAAGGGGCGGCTTCTTCGGGCAAGGCCTATGTTGACGCTTCGGATATCTTCGGAGACGCGGGTCCCTATCTGGTAAAAAAGCGCCAGGTCCAAAGCCCCGACGGTCTTGTGACGCTGGTGGCGGTCACTTCGATTGCATCTGCCACACAGACGGCAAACCTTGCAACCCAGTTGCTTGTGACTATCTTCTTGGCGCTGCTGTGCCTGGTCGTAGCGTTCACGTGGAACATGGCTGCACGCACGCTGCGTCCGGTCGAGCACATGCGATCAACCGCCGAGTCCATTACGACGAGCGACTTGAGCGCGCGCATCTCCGTTCCCACACATGACAAGGACCTGTCCCGCCTGGCGCAAACCTTCAACGACTTGCTCGCACGCGTCGAGGCGTCGTTCAACGAACAGCGTAGATTCATCTCCGATGCGTCGCACGAACTGAAAAGCCCCGTTGCGGCAACAGGAATCATGCTAGAGACGCTGCGCTCGCACCCGGAAGCAGTCAACGATGCCCAAGTGATAGAGGACCTGACAGCCGAAAACGATCGGCTTGGCGGCATCGTGGGTGACCTGCTCATGCTTGCGCGATCCGACGAGGGCCGCATGAAGGTTGATGCAAAGCCGCTCGACCTGATGGATTTGCTGTTCGAGGAAGTGGCAGGGCTTGGTACGAGAAGCTCGGTGAGGGTCGACACGTCTTCAGTCGAGCCGGTCGTGTGCAACGCGGATGGCGAGCTGCTCAGCCACGTGATACGCAACTTGCTCGACAACGCGTCGCGTTATGCGGACAGCGTCGTGAAGGTCTCTTGCTCCCAGGATGACGACAAGGTGTTCGTCAGTGTGAGCGATGACGGGCCCGGCATTGCCCCCGAAGACCGCGAGCGCGTGTTCGACCGATTCGTGTGCCTGGAAGACAGCAGGGCAAACCCCAATGGCACGGGTTTGGGGCTGCCAGTGGCGCGTAGCATTGCCGAGCGGCATGGGGGAACGCTTGTCTTCACCGACCCAGAGCTTGACGGCGCAACGGCTTTGCTGACCATTCCATTGCAGCAAGCGGCATAGGGGAATGCCCGACGCGTGCGGCGCTCCCTGGTCAAGATTGTCGAGCGGTTGCTAAGCTTCGTTGTCGCGACGCTTGCGCACGGTCGGGAAGTTCTCCACTATGTAAGAGTAGCGAGGGCAGCTTTCGCGGTGATCGCACACTATGCCGCAAGCTTGCAGGTGCGCATAGATATTGGTGGGCCCCACGTACTTGAACCCGCGTTTCTTGAGGTCCTTGGCAATGGTGGCGGCAAGGCCGTTGCTTGCGGGAACGTTGCCCTTCTGATGTCCCATGTACAGAATGGTTTTGCCGTCCGTCCAGCTCCAGAAATAGGCGCTCAAACTGCCAAGCTCTTCGCGTAAGCGTTGCGCGCATTGGGCGTTGCCAACGATGGCGCGCAACTTGGGCAGGTTGCGCAGGATGCTGGGCACTTCCATGATGCGCTTCAGCTCGGCTTCGGTCATTGCGGCAACGGCGTCAATATCGAAATTGTGGAACTGTGCGCGGAACAAATCGCGGCGTTGCAGCACGTAGATCCAGGACAGTCCGCACTGCAGGCACTCAAGGCACAAATGCTCGAACATCGCGCGATCGTCGTGCACGGGCATGCCCCATTCGGTGTCGTGATACGCCCGATCCAGTTCGTTGGCATAGGGCCAGCATTGTTGTGGGTTGGAAGCCATGCACCCAGTATACCAGCGCTTTGGTTTCTTGGGCTGGTGGCAGATGCCAGGGCGCGAAGTATTCCGAGCATTCCGATTAGGGGGTGTCTGTGTGCTGATAAGCGGCAAAACGAAACTTGCCCATCTTCGATTTCGGCCAATACGGCATCCGTGTGGCGGGGCTTTCTGGTAAACAAAAAGCGTTTGTGCACATCGACGAAACCAGGTGTGGCAGAGGGTTGGCAATCGCTTTTTCCGAGTCCTCCTGACACGTTTTCAGGCAATGCGAAGTGTGTAAATAATCGCAATCCGTTCGCACCTTTATTCGTCGCTTTCTGTTTCCGGTGCATCCAAGGTGGTATATAGTGCTAAGAGAAGACCGAACGGCAGCGGTCGGCGCAGATGCGTTTTTCGTTGTCGGAGAGAAGCAACGGTCGAGCAGGATGCCCATTGGGCAGGACAAGGAGGTAACAGATGGTACGAGTGCGTTGCATATTGTGCGGAGAAGTGTTCGAGGCACCCAGCCTGGAAGAAGCGGTGTGCCCGCTGTGCGGAGCCACCGGCAGCGACCTTGAACTGGTGGAAGTGATTGAAGATGGCGCCGCCGAGGCAGCCGAGCCTGCTGCGGGCACCAACCCTTATGCAGGTACCCAGACCGAAAAGAACCTGCAGGACGCGTTCGCGGGCGAGTCCCAGGCACGCAACAAGTACACCTATTTCGCATCCGTCGCCAAGAAGGAAGGCTACGAGCAGATTGCTGCGCTGTTCCTTAAGACGGCCGACAACGAAAAAGAGCACGCCAAGATGTGGTTCAAGGAGTTGCAGGGCATAGGCACCACGGCCGAGAACCTGGCTGCCGCTGCAGCAGGAGAGAACTACGAGTGGACCGACATGTACGACGGTTTCGCCAAGACTGCCGAAGAAGAGGGCTTCCCCGAGCTAGCCGAGAAGTTCCGCGGCGTTGCTGCCATCGAAAAGCAGCACGAAGAGCGCTATCGCGCGTTGCTGCACAACGTCGAGGCGCAGGAGGTCTTCGCCAAGAGCGAAGTCAAGGTGTGGGAATGCCGCAACTGCGGGCACATTGTCGTGGGCACCCAGGCACCGGATATCTGCCCCGTGTGCGCTCATCCGCAAAGCTATTTCGAGGTGCATGCCGAAAACTATTAAACCTGCGGGAGACGACAGTCACGCTGCAAACGACGGAGGCGCCCATCCTTGCCCCTTATGCGGGACTCTTGCGCGTAGCAAAGTACGCTCGCTCCCGCAACGGGGCAACTATGGGCACCTCCGCCGTTTTCGCTGTTTCACCATGGGCGACCTGCGAGTGCGGCAACCTGAACTGCGGGTGCGGCAACCTGAACTGCGGGTGCGGCAACCTGAACTGCGGGTGCGGCAACCTGAACTGCGGGTGCGGCAACCTGAACTGCGGGTGCGGCAAAGTCGCTTCGCTCTTTGCCGTCTCCGGGCCCGCTTCCGTCCCGCCGCGCCTTCGCTCGCTGCGCTCGCTGGGCGCTGCCGCCTGCGGGTCGGTCTTGCGGGACCTGCCCGCGCCTCGCTTGGCCTTCGGCCTGCGCTTGCGCTGTTAGTAGAGGCGTTGTTTTTTCAGACCGGTGGCTGTTATGGTTTTGGTGCCTAAGAAGCTTTGCACATCTAGAGTGATGGTGGTGTTGGGGTCGTCGGGCAGCCATGTCTTGGTAATGAACAAGCGCCCTAGCTCACCTTCCACGAAAGGCGTCCCTGCGCTGATCAGCTTGTCGCGTTCGCCTTGTTCAAGCAGCCGAACAACCTGTTCGGGCGCGCCGCCTCAAACCTTCGGCTTGTACGTCGATACCAGAATGTCGCCCCGGTCGAGCTTGGAGAGGTGTGTCCTCAGTTTGTCGCTGTACACTACGTTCACGAAGCGCCCCTGGTTCGCCTTCTTGTTCGTTGCCCTGCCCTAGTCCGTCCTCTGCATAATGGGCGCAAACGGCCTTAGCACGTCTTGGCGTTTCAGCCCCTTCGCCGTTACCGACTTCACGCCCAGCCAGCTGGTCAGGTCAAGCTGTATCACGGCGTTCTTGTTGTCGGGAATCCATGTGTTCGAGATGAGGACGCGCCCCATTTCTCCCAATGCGTAGGGAATTCCCTTGGCAACAAGGTCGTCGGCGAACTCCTCCGAAACAAGCTGGATGTTTTCCTCGCATACAGCCATGTGACCATGCGGGCGGTAGGCGGCTATCAGGATGTCTTTGCGCTTGTGGTTGGCAATGTAGTCCTTCAGACGCTTCGAATAGACAATTCGCAGCCCTCGGCGTAGGTCGTAGCGACCAGGCATATCAAGAAACGACCCCTGGGATTGTGTGAAATCCGGTGTGATAATGCGCGCCACAGCCTTCGCTCCTATCGCCGTATGACAGCTTCTTATTATACCGCTGATGCCCCGTACGCGTATGTGACTCGGGCACTGGTGCTTGGGCGCCGGCTGGCCAAGGGCAGGCATCGAGGGGCGCACTGCCAAAAGCACAAGACCCTCAACGGCCTGCCAGTGGTTTTTGGGTAGGATGCAGGCGTGCGAACGGGGTGCCCCTTACGTCTTTTGCCTGCTACAACATATGCGTCGCAGCACCAGCATTTGTGAGACAATAACCTGCGGCATTATCCTGAATTGAAGGCATCTGCAAGGGCGCCTGGCGTGAAGGACCGCCTTGCTTGAAAAGCCTTCGCAAAGGGCCCGCGGCCGTAGAAAAAGGAGCTTCCCATGGTGCGAATCGACATCGAAAGCCTGATCACCGACATTCCCGACTACCCACAGAAGGGAGTGGTCTTCAAAGACATCACCACGCTGCTGAGCGACTCCGAAGGCTTTGCGCAGGTCATCGACGGCATCGCGGAGCACTTCGCGGGCAAAGGCGTGACCAAGGTTATGGGGGCGGAAGCCCGTGGGTTCATGATTGCGGCGCCGGTGGCCTACAAGCTTGGCGCTGGATTCGTGCCCGCGCGCTAGCCGGGAAAGCTTCCGCGTGCAACGTTCGCTCAGGAATACGACCTTGAATACGGCACCGACACACTGGAGATCCATCAGGATGCGCTTGTCCCCGGAGACGTGGTGTTGCTCGTGGACGACCTGGTCGCCACTGGCGGTACGGCAGTCGCCCAGGTCAAGCTGGTGGAGAGTTGCGGAGCCTCACTTGCAGGCATGGGTTTTCTGATGGAGTTGGCTTTCCTGAACCCGCGGCAGGCGCTTGCCGCCCACACAGACGTGGAGTTGTTCAGCTTGATACAGGTTGACTAGGTACAGGTAGACGAGCGCGAAACAAGGAGCACCATGAACCCCCTATTCGACAACGCAACCGGGTTTATCTTCGATTGCGACGGCACGCTGCTCGACACCATGGCTGCATGGAACGATCTGGAGGAGCGCCTGTTCGCAGAAGCAAGTATCCCTTTTACTTCCGAAGAAATCGACGAAGTGCGTGCGCTTCCCATCCAGCTGGGCGCGGGCAAGTTTTTCGAGCACGGTATTGGAAGCAGCCCGGAAGACGTGCTCGACATGCTCGACATGGCGCTGCTGGACTTCTACCGCGACGAAGCCATAGCGCTGCCGGGAGCGGTGGAGTTTGTGCGCAGCGCGCGTGAGGCGGGCATCCCTTGCACGGTGGTAAGTTCCAGTCCGCAACGCTATGTGCAGGCGGGACTGGGGCGCGTGGGCATCGCCGACGCGTTCGAAGCGATCGTGACCACCGAAGATGTGGACCTGTCCAAGCAGGACCCACGCATCTATCTGCATGCCATTTCCTCTATGGGATCTTCGGTGGAAAGCACATGGGGCTTCGACGACGCGCTTTATGCCATCCGTGTTATGTCCTCCATCGGCTTGCGAACCTGTGGCTGCTACGACCACGACGAAACAGGCACCTACGATCAGCTCGCAGAAGCAGCAGACATTGCCATTAGGTCCTTCAGCGAGCTTCTCTAGCCCCCTTGCGGCTTATTTGACAAGTTGGAAGCAGCTTGTTGTCGGCAAGCCAAATAACGAGCTTTTTGTCCCCAATTGCTGCATTGTGTCCTACAATCCCGTCTTTGACAGTTTGATGTTCGAATTCCGACGTTTCAGCAGGTGAGGGGCATATTCGGCCGACGGTGCTTGTAGTAATGCGCAGGTCCTGTGAACCTGGCCGCGAAATCGCGCCGCCACCTCGTCTTTCAGAAGTGCACGCGCGCGCAGGCGCATGGGCGCCTTCGGCGCAGCGATCCTCCGTCGCGCGCGTTTTCGACGCGCCGCTCTGCCGCGCGGCGGGCGCCTAGCGGCGCCTGGTCTTGCGGACGATCTCCTTCATGGAGGACTCCGGCACGATCTCGTAGTCGGTGCGGAAGCCGAACGCCTCGTGCAGCGCGTCGGTGAGCCCGGTGCGCGTGTAGAGCGGCCGCCACCCCTCGCCGCGCACGCGCTCCATCTCCATCGAGCGCAGCGTGTCGATTATCTGCGGGCAGGTGAAGGCGCCGCCCAGTCTCTTCTCGACGACGCGGAGGACGAGCAGCGCGACGAAGCACGTCAGGAAGTGCGCCCGTATGCGGTCCTCGCGGCTCAGGTAGACGGGGCGGGCCTCCATCTCGTCCTTCATGATCCTGAAGCACTCCTCGATCTCCCAGCGGCCGGCGGCTACCTTCAGGATGCCGGGCACGTCGTCGGCGTCGAGGCTGGTGGCGAGCCCGTAGAAGCCGTCGAACGCGGCCTCCTCGGCGACCTTGGCCTGGTCTATCTCCCAGACGTCGGTCGCGGCGACCTCGCCCGCGGCCGTCACGGACGTGCGCTTGGCGAAGCGCATCGGGTCGTTTGCGCCCTTGCGGTGGCGCTTGGCGCGCCCGTCGGCTATCGCGCGGGCGGCCCGGTCGAGCTGGCCCTGGCGGATGGCACGCTGGTAGTCGCGGTACCTGATCGAGAACGTGGATATGAGGTTCTGCTCGAACCGCTCCCCGTCGGCGTCCTCCTCCTTCACGCGCCTGGCCTTGTAGAACGTCGTCGAGCGCAGCGCCCGGCGGGTCTCCTCGTCCGTCTCGGGGTCGTCGGCGAGCGCCTGCACCTCGCCCAGGTCGAACAGGTCGTCGGAGCCGGCCGTCCGCCACCCGTCCGTGGCCAGCGCCCATTTGCGCAGGTGGGCCTTGAGCTTCTTGAGAGACTGCGTGGTCACGAAGTGGCGCTCGCCGCGCGAGTTGAACTGCCTGTTCGGCAGCGAGGAGAGTCCGGCGTCGGTGCACACGACGAACTTCGATATGCCGAAGTCGGACATCACCTTCTCCTCGAGCGGCGTGAGCGTGCCCTGCTCGGACTCGTTGCCGGGCTGCATGTCGAACGCCAGCGGCATGCCGTCGGCGTCCATGAGCATCCCCATCTGCACGATGGGCAGCGGCTGGTGCTGCTTGGAGTGCCCGTACATCCTGAAGCCGTCCTCGGCCTCTATCTCGAAGAAGAAGTTGGTGCAGTCGTAGTACAGCACGCCCGTCTTGCGGTGCGACTGCGCCTCGCTGGCGCGGTAGAGCGCCGCCTGGATCGCCTCCGACTCCGCGGCGATCGCCTCCAGCGCCCGGTAGACGTGGTGGGGCTCGAACCCCGGCTCCTCTATCAGCTCCCGCGCGAACTCGCAGGTGGCGCGCTTGGAGCCGGGCTCGAGGATCCGCCCGTAGACGAGGCGGGAGAGCACGGCGACCAGGTCGTACCCGAACCTGCGGCCCGCCGCGATGCGCGCGCACTCGGCGGGAAGCCCCAGCGAGCAGTACACGTCCTGCAGGAACAGGTAGCCGCAGTTGAAAGCCCTGCGCTCGCCGGGGGCGATGAGCGCCGTCGGGTCGTATGCGACCGTGACCTTGCGCGTCCGGGCCCGCTCTTGCTCCTCCAGCTCGGCCGCGCGCGCCCGGCACCACTCCATGATGTCTGCGTCCGGGCCGATCTTGGCGCGGATGGCGGTCTCGTTGCCCAGCCTCTCGACCACCTTCGTGGTCGGCCTGCCGGTCCCGGGGTCGCGGAAGCCCTTGGTGATGTAGTACGAGCACGCGTTCTTCGATCTCGAGACCTGTACCTTCACGCTACCCCCCGGCGGTTCCGTCGACTACATCCCATTGTACAGCACATTGCCACACATTACAACATATTGTGCCAAGAAAACTTGACTTCCTCCAACAAAAAAACCCCGCCTGAGCGGGGATCATGCGAATCGTTGCTTGAAATGGTCGTCTATCTAACTGTCAAAGACCCCACCGGAGGGCACCATTGCGCGGCCGGTCGAACCGTCGTCTAGGATTACTTCCACTTCAACGGTGGGGTTGCCGCGGGAGTCCAGGACTTCACGGCCGTATACGTCGATGATGATGCTCATTTAAGGGCCTCCTTGCCAAGAGCGGTTTTGCTTATGCGACTAGGTTAGCATA
>JAFUCW010000451.1 GCA_017459485.1 Eggerthellaceae bacterium
AGCTATGGGCAGCGTTCGGACTCGCCTTCCTCGTGATATTCATCCAGGCAATTGCTATGCTATTCGGCCTTCTTTCGCGCAACGACGAAGCCATCATGACCGCCGGAGAAATTGCAGGCGGCATCGCCTCGATCCTGTTCATCGTCGTCCTTGGCGGCAAGAAGCTTGCAACCCCTTCGCTCAAAGGCCTGGGAGAGACGTGGCGCATCGTTCGCTGGTTGTTCCTTGCCGACGCGATCGTAGCCGTTATCGACCTTGTTAGCGTGTTTGTCGACGGATCGTTCGAACTAGCCGAGCTGTGGCCCCTGCGCATCATAATGCTCTTGCTTATGTGCGCGGGAATCGGCCTGTACGAAGAAGCCACATTCCGCGGGCTCGTGTTTCACGGCCTTCTTGCACGCATGGGCGCCACCAAGAAAGGCATTTTCTGGGCGATCATCATCTCGTCGTTCATCTTCGGGCTGATGCATATCGATCCGACCAGCATGAACATGGGCGATCCTTCGCAAGTCATTCAAGCGATCATGAAAATCGTTCAAACGGGGCTCTTCGGGTTCATTGCTGCGGTCATCGTGCTTGAAACAGGTAACATCTGGCCCATTGCGCTCATTCATGCCCTCAACGACTTCATGCTCATGTTCATGACCTACGGGCTTGCATCCAACCCCATTTCCTACGATTACGTGACGTCAGGCGAAGAGGGGCTGATCTCCATTGGCGTCTACCTAGTGCTTTGCCTTGCCTACCTGCCTTCGGTGATAGCAGCGGCACGCGTGCTGCGCAACCATACCGCGCCTGATCGCGGACAGTTCTACCGCGCCCGCACCGTGCCAGGGCAAATTACTACGGTCGCACAGCCGCAGATGCAGATGCAGATAGGGATGCAGATGCCGGCGCAGACGCAGGTGCAGCAGCAAGCGCCAACGCAGATGCCAACGCAGCCCTACCGCTAGACGCCCACGCGACCGCTCGATTCCTACGCGGCTTTCTGCGGTGTTCCCGACGAAGACGCATCGCCCGCAGGCGGTGCGGCCAAGGGCCCCGCGCACGATGCAGCTGCTTGCAGCACGCCGAACACGATGGCCGCCACGGCTACCAATGCCAGCAGCGCGTACTTCAGAATCTGCAAAAGACGTTTCCAGGCGGACTTCTTTTCAGCCGTCTGGTCATCGACTGTCGTATCGACCTGGTCGACTCCCTGGTCCACCATTTGCACGATAGGAGCGGGGTCGTTCAAATGAATCTGGTCGGGCGTGACCGCGGCAGCGCCTGCGGCCACCGCACCGGCAAGCGCCGCCGCAACCGCAGTCTTGCCTACTACCTCGGCAGCGTCACGTGCGGTTTCGGCAGTTGGGCGCGGGTTTTCTGAAGGGGTATCCACGCGACAGCACCTACTTGGTCGTTTCGGCGCGTACCGGCTGTTCGGTGCCGCCGTAAATCTGCCGCAACCGAGGTTTTTCTATCTTGCCCGTCGCATTGCGCGGTACTTCGGCGAACACCCATGCGCGCGGGCGCTTGTAGCGAGGCAAGTCTGCGCAGTATGCTTCCATCTGCGCTTCGTCAAGATCCATGCCGGACTTCGGCTCAACCACGGCAAGCGCAATCTCACCCAAGCGCTCGTCGGGAACTCCGATGACCGCCACGTCTTTCACTGCGTCGTTCGCACGAATGAAATCCTCGATTTGCACAGGATAGATGTTCTCGCCACCCGTGATGATGACGTCTTTCTTGCGGTCAACCAAGTAGATGAAGCCGTCGGCGTCCACTTCGGCCATGTCGCCGGTGTAGAGCCAGCCGTCGCGCAGCACTTCCGCCGTCGCTTCGGGATTCTTGTAATAGCGCTCCATCACACCGCCGTCGCCGCGCAGGCACAGCTCGCCCACTTCCCCGCTGCCGGGAGCGACCACAGATCCGTCTTCGGCGCGCACTTCGGCTTCCCAGCCATAGCCCGCCACGCCGATCGCACCCACATGCTCGACGTTTTCTACGCCCAAGTGCACGCTGCCCGGCCCAATGCCTTCGGACAGGCCGTAGTTCGTGTCGTACTGGTGATGCGGGAAGTGCTCCAGCCAGCGCTTCACCAAAGAGGGCGGCACTGGCTGCGCGCCAATGTGCATGAGCCGCCATTGGTCGAGCTTCAGATCGCTAATGTCCACAGCACCAGAATCGATGGCGTACAGGATGTCTTGAGCCCATGGCACCAGTAACCATACGATAGTGCATTGCTCTTCGCTTGTGGTGCGCAGGATCCATTCGGGATTGACGCCGCGCAAGATCACGGTTTTCGCGCCGACCGTCAAACCGCCCATCCAGTGCATTTTCGCTCCCACGTGGGACAGCGGCGGGATGCACAGGACGGTGTCTTCGTGCGTTTGTCCATGGTGTGCCTGCTCGGTGATGGCAGCGCGCATAAGGCTTCTGTGCTTGTGAAGGATTGCCTTGGGAAAACCCGTCGTTCCGCTAGAGAAATAGATGGCGCCCAAGTCGTCGTCGGTTATTTCGACGGCGGGCTCTTCGTGGCTGAAGTGCCCAAGGTGGTCGTGATAGCTGGTCGCGTAGGAGGGGCAGCCGTCGCCTACGAAGTACATGCGCTCGACGTCTTTCAGTTGGTCCTTGACTTCTTCGACGCGCTCGATGAATTCCGGCCCGAAGATAAGCGTGTCCACGTCGGCAAGGTCTACGCAATAGGCGATTTCATCGGCAGTGTAGCGATAGTTGAGCGGCACGGCGATGGCGCCGGTCTTCAGCACGCCCATGTAAATCGGAAGCCACTCCAGGCAGTTCATGAGCAAGATGGCCACCTTGCTTTCGCGCTGGACACCAGCATTGAGCAGCATGTGAGCAAAGCGATTCGCGCGTCCATTGAACTGCCGCCATGTCATCTCGCGACGGTACCGCTTCGCCGGGTTAGTCTCTACCAGGTCGTATTCGCGCCAGGTGCGCCCATGCGCCTCGCGAATTTCCGGGTTCACCTCCACCAAGGCAATATCGCCCGGATAGAGCTTCGCGTCGCGCACAAGATAGTCTGTTATGGGCATGGAGCCCTCCACTTCCTCTGGGGGATGATTCATCCATTGTAAATGAATACTTCCTTGGCCGCTGCGGCGCTTCGCGTATCCAGCCTACGCCTATACTGTGCCCCGCTGCCCCGAAGCACGCAGCCTGTCCCTGTGCCACAACCGTACTCTTCTTTCAAAGCAAGTCGGCAAAAGACAACCTGGCGAACAACAGGCGCCTACTCCCAATCTTGAAGGTCGCAGGTTTCTATGGTTTCGAGCAACTCGCGATTGCCCGGAGCGTCTTTGAGCGGTGCTACGCGCAACGCATGGTTGGCAATAGCTCGTTCCATGAAGTTGCGCACGTCGCGCGCGTTGGCGAAATTGTCGGGCTTGTGCGCCACGCGATTCTTTATCATCTCGCGTGCCTGCACAGATGCCTCCGTCGAAAAACGGTACTCCTGCTTCTCCAGATTCTTCATCAGAATTTCCATCAGTTCGTCGGCCGTGTAATCGTCGAAATAGATCAGGTTGGCGAAGCGGCTGCGCAAGCCCGGATTGGAGTCTAGGAACTGCTCCATCAGATCCGTGTAGCCCGCAACGATGACCACGAATTCGTCTCGGTGGTCTTCCATGGCCTTAAGAAGCGTGTCGACGGACTCCTGCCCGAAGTCGTTGTCGCCTTTCTTCACCGTGAGCGCATACGCTTCGTCGATGAACAACACGCCTCCCATGGCAGATTCGATGACCTCCGCCGTGCGCGTCGCCGTCTGCCCCACATAGCCGCGCACCAGACCCGAGCGGTCCACTTCCACCAGCTGCCCGCGCTCGAGCACGCCCAGGCAACGGTAGATCTTCGCAAGCAGACGCGCCACGGTGGTCTTGCCTGTTCCGGGATTGCCCAAAAAAGCCATGTGCTTGGAAATGTCTGCAGGCTTCATGTCAAGGTCCGCGCGCATCTGCTGCACCTTGATCAGGTTGACCATGGTGTTCACCTGGTGCTTCACGCCTTCAAGGCCCACCAGGCTTCCCAGTTCTGCAAGCAGCTCCTCCAATTCGCGTTCGCGCTCTTCCGGCGACTGAGACTCGAGCACTGGCTCCACCACACGATAGGTTTTCTGGGTCACGGGACGCCATACACAGTATTCGTTGAGCATGCTTTCGATGCGGGAGAGATATTCGGTGAACCGCTGGACCTCCGCTTCGGGCACGTCGGGGGCGTAGAGCGTCAACACATGCTGTCCGAAGACCTTGAACGTGTCATAGAAATACATGGCACTCTGCCGACCGAACGGATCCGGATCGAGCTTGGCGTCCGCGTCGGCGAGCACCGCGTACTTCAAGGACTCGGGCGTGTCCGTAGGCACTTTTGCCGCCATTCCCTTGCGCTCGCGGATGTCGCTGACAATTTGGGCGTTTTCGGCGAAGCCAAGCGTCGTGCGGATGAAATCGAGCTCGTCTTCGGTAATGCGCTTGTCCGAATCGGTCAGGTACGCGCCGAAAAGCGCCAGGTCGTTGCGCAACATTACCTTGAGTTGCCGGCGCTCGGTGGCGGCATTGCCCACGTTGCCGCGCACTAACGCGTCGCATATTTCGTAGGACCTGTTCAGTAACGCATCAAGGTCAAGCTGTTCCATCGAAACATGTTCCTTCCGACAGTGCGCACGGGATTAGCTCGTTGCCCGCAGGCGACGATCGCACGCATAGATTGTAGTGTAGCGGAAAAGGACGGCGAATGCCCTCCTTGGGGAAAGCGCCAAAAAGCAGGCACTACGCGGCACCGGAATCTTCGCGCGCCTTCTCCTTGTTCTTGTACATGAACTGATCCGCACGAGCAAGAATTTCGCTTGGCCGCATGTCCGGCGACGTGCATTCCACGTACCCGAAGCTCAAGCGCAATGGATAGGAAGCGCCCTCCTGCTTGGCAAGGTCGGCCAGCCGGTCGTTGACTGCGTTCGGTATGACGCCGGGGTCGTCAAAGCGACGCCCTCTCACAATAATCACGAACTCGTCACCGCCCCAACGAGAAATAAGGCAGGGTATCTCTCCTGTCGACTCCTTGAGCGCACGGGCCACCAGGCGCAGTGCGTGGTCGCCTTCGATGTGGCCGTACTGGTCGTTGATG
>JAFUCW010000452.1 GCA_017459485.1 Eggerthellaceae bacterium
ACCGTGCCCAACTACTAAGCCAAACACACGGACATTCTTCTGGAAGTGGGCATGGTGTTTGCAATCGAGCCCATGATCAACATGGGCACGTATAAGACGATCCAAGGCGACGACGGGTGGATCGTCTACACACAGGACAGGCTTCCCTCTGCACACTTCGAAAAGACGGTTGCTTTGACCGAGGACGGTCCTGTCATCATTACTACGGAGCCCGGCCATCGCCGCCCCGTGAACGACTAGATTTTGAAGAACGTCTCGCTGATATGCTCGTAAAAGGGCGCCCTGTTGAACCGCAGCAGCGTTGTGGGCACCTCTCCACGGCGCACGCGCACTTTCGCTATGGGGGCTTCGAACTTTATAAGGTTGCCATCGGTGAACAGCTCCGCTTCGCGCGAGGCAGAGGTTTCTCCCATGCGTATCTCGACGATGTCGCTCGCGTCGGTCAGTATGGCGCGTGCAACGAGCGTGTGAGGGGCTACCGGAGTAACGATAAGGCCCTTGAAGCCCGGTGCGACGAGAGGGCCGCCTGCAGAAAGAGAGTACGATGTCGAACCTGTAGCTGTGGCCGTCACGATTCCGTCTCCTCGCATGTCGGCGACGTGCTCTCCGGACACTTCGATGCCGAAGTTGATGATCTTCCCAGTCGACCCGCGCGTGAGAGCAGCTTCGTTTAAGGCAAACAGGCATCGACTGGACGAAGGATCGCGCGGTTCGTTGCATACATGGTCGAATTCGTCCTCGTCTTCTCCTTCAAGCAGGACGTCTATGCGCAGGTTGGCGCGTTCTTCCCGTGTCGTTTCGCCTGCAAGCGCGGCAGCAGCGGCCGATACAACGCCGTCTCCGGGGTTGTTGGTCAAAAACCCGAGATGACCGTAGTTAAGACCCAGAATCGGGATTCCTTCGTCACATACCAAATGCGCGCAGCGCAAGATGGTGCCGTCGCCACCCAGCGAAACGATCATGTCGTAGTCTTTCGCCTTTACCTGCACTGCCTCAAGCGAGTCGATCGAAGTAAAGTCAATTCCCTGTGCTTGGAAAAAGGCGCCTAGGACCAAAGCTGCTTCGTTCGCCTGGGAATTGCTCGAATTGCGTGCTATAAGAATATGCATGATCGGCCTTTCTAAGACGGCACAAGAATCGGTGTTCGAATCGGATATAAAGTATACTATTTCGCACGCATTGGCACGCGAGATAGGTCCCGTTGGAGCAGCGACGCACAGAGCAGGAACGCAGAGAAGATCTTGAACGGTCTGTCGTGAAGAGTACGGCGGGCATGACCGTTGCTACGCTCTTTTCGCGCATCACCGGGCTTCTGCGCACGTGGGCAATGGCCTTTGCCCTTGGCAACACGCTCATCACTTCCTCTTATCAGGTGGCCAACAACCTTCCCAACGTCATTTACGACTTGGTCGCGGGCGGACTGCTTGCGGCTGCGTTCCTTCCCGTTCTTCTTTTGGAGCAACAACGGCATGGAAGCGATGGGTTGGGCAGATACGGCTCGAACATCCTCAACATTTGCATGGTCGTGCTCGGCATCCTTTCCCTTCTATGCATACTGTTTGCCGGCACCATAGTGTTCACGCAGACGTTCACCATCGACCAGGAGGGGGAAGTTGCCCAGCTTGCAGTGCAGTTCTTTCGCATTTTCGCAGTGCAGATCCTCTTTTACGGGCTTGGCGGCGTCATAACGGGCATTCTGAACTCCCAGCGCTCCTACTTCCTCACGTCCATTGCCCCAGCGCTCAACAACGTATGTGTCATTGCGGGTTTCGTGGCCTACATTCCCCTGTCTTCGCTCAATAGGGAAGCGGCAATCGTTGTTCTTGCGATTGCGACAACTCTAGGAGTGGCGGTGCAGTTCGTAATCCAGATTCCTGCATTGCGCAAAACGGGATTTCAATGGCGTCCCGTGCTTGATTTCCGCGATCCCGCTTTGTCGGAAACGGTGAAAATCGCTGTTCCCACGCTTATTTTCATTCTGGGAAACCTCGTTGCGTTCAGCTGTCGCAATGCCTTCTCCTTGTTTTCGGGGGACGACGGCCCCTCGATCCTTTCATATGCATGGATGTGGTTCCAACTGCCCTATGGAGTGGTAGCCGTAAGCCTTTCGCGTGCCATGTTCACCGAGCAGAGTTCTGCGGTTGCGAAAGAGGATTGGGATGCCTTGCGGCGCTACGTCACCCGTGGGTTACGTGGCACGCTCTTCCTGATCATCCCTCTTGCGGGCCTCATGTTTGTTCTGAGCGCGCAGATTATCGGCGTGTTTCGCGCGGGCGCCTTCACCGCCTCTGACGTGTGGAGCGTTTCGGTTGTCCTGCGCATTTGGGTGGTTGGCCTGCCCATGTACGCCGTCTACTTCTACCTTTACAACACGTTCGCAAGCATCAGGCGCTTCATGCCCTTTGCGTTGCTCAATTGCGCCCTTGTCGTTTTCCAGATCATACTGTATGCGATTCTTTGTCGTCCCGAGGTTTTGGGTGTAGTGGGCGTTCCCGTGTCCGACATTGTTTACTACGCATTCGGATCAGTTCTTGCAATTGTGTTGCTCAAGGCAATGGTCGGATCGATCGAGGTGCGAAGCATCCTCGTCGTCGTGGGCAAGGTCCTTGTCGCCACTTTTGCTGGATGCCTGGCTGCCTGGGGCGTTCTTGTCGCGCTTCCTTTCGAGCCTACAAGCATCGGACCTGCGCTGTTCGAAATCCTCGTTGGGGGCATGGCGGGTCTTGTTGTCTCGTTTGGCCTCTGCAGGCTGCTACGCATTGAAGAGATGTCCCTGCTCGACGGCATTGTAAAGCGCCTGAAGCGTTAGTAGGTCACACGAATGCGCTTTTAACCAGCATGCAAAGTGAAAACGTTGCGCATCGCAGCCTATTTGTGGTAGTAACGCTGCAGCTCGTATTTTGGCTCGCAGCACACGTTTATGCCCAGCGCTTTGTAGATTCTCACGTCGGTCGATCCGATAATGACGCTGAAAAACGCGTCGCAGCCCTTGAGCTGCCCAGCGCAGTCGAGGATCTTCTTTGCAAGCGGGTCGGTGGCAGAGCTGATGGAAAGCGCGATGAGCGTTTCGTCCGAGTGCAGGCGGGGGTTTCTGTGGTGAAGATGGCTGGTCTTGAGGTCGCAGATGGGCTCGATGACTGCATCGGTGATGACGTCGACGTCGTCGACGCCGGCAAGCGCCTTAAGGGCATTCATCAAAAGTGACGATGCGCATCCGAGCAGGCTCGAGGTTTTTCCCGTGACCACCGTGCCATCCGGAAGGACCATGGCGGCGGCAGGGGCGCCGGTGGCCTCTTCTTTGAGCAGCGCAGCACTGCGGGCAGGGCTTTGATTGGGGGTGGCGTCGGCCTGCTGCATGAGCAGCTCGAGCTTTTCGACCTGCTCTTCGCCCACGCCGGTTCGCTTGGCTGAAACGGCAGCCTGGAAATAGCGCCTGACGACTTCCATCCGTGCCGCGTTGCACACGGCTTCGTCGTCCACGATGGCGTTTCCTGCCATGTTCACACCCATGTCGGTCGGACTTGCATAGGGGCATTCTCCCATGATGCGCTCCATGATGTTTTTGAGCACGGGGAAGACCTCTATGTCGCGGTTGTAGTTGACCGTTGTCTTGCCGTACACGTCAAGGTGGAACGGATCGATGGCGTTGCTGTCGTCAAGGTCGGCTGTAGCCGCTTCGTAGGCCACGTTCACCGGATGGCGAAGGGGAAGGTTCCAGACGGGGAAGGTCTCGTACTTGGCGTACCCCGCTTCCTGGCCTCGCTTGTGCTCGTTGTAGAGCTGGGAAAGGCAAGTGGCCATTTTCCCGCTTCCAGGACCTGGCGCCGTTACCACGACAAGGGGTCGCGTGGTTTCAATGTAGTCGTTCTTCCCGAAGCCCTCTTCGGAAACTATTCGCTCGATGTCGGTGGGGTAGCCTGGGATAGGATAGTGCAGGTAGTGGGTAATGCCCAGTTCGGCCAGCCTGTTGCGGAAGGCGTCGGCATCTCGCTGTCCGGCGTATTGGGTGATAACCACCGAACTAGCGTAGAACCCAAGGTTGCGGAAAATGTCCATGAGCCGCAAAACGTCCTGGTCGTAGGTAATGCCAAGGTCGCCGCGCACCTTGCTCTTCTCGATATGGTTGGCGTTGATCGTGATGATGATCTCTACGTCGTCGGAAATGCTTTTGAGCATGCGGATTTTGGAGTCGGGCTCGAACCCGGGCAAGACGCGGGCGGCATGGTAGTCGTCGAATATCTTCCCTCCGAACTCAAGGTAGAGCTTCCCGCCAAACTGTTCGATGCGTTGCCTGATGTGCTCTGCTTGCAATGTGATGTATTTCTGGTTGTCGAAACCTTGCGTCATGCGCAAACCCCTTTGACGGACGATCGGAAATGGGCAAAGTGCCCTGTGACGATTATAGTCCCAGTGCGCCCTGTGTACGTGTTTCAACTTTGTGAATTTGGCGTCTGTCCGATTGCGCAGCATCCGCTATTCTTAAGTCATGAAAGAAATGGTCGGCGAATACCTCTCCCATCTGAGCGTCGAGCGCGGCTGCAGCCCTTTAACGGTCAAGGCATACGCTCACGATCTTGAGCTCTACCTTGCGTATCTCACGTCGCCTTCGCAAAGAGGCGAGCGTGGGCCAATCACTTCCTTTTCCGACGTCACGCGTGCAGACGTCGTTGCATTCGAAGACTTCCTGCTCAACGAGAAAGGCTACGCCGCGTCAAGCCTTTCGCGCAGCTTGTCGTGTCTCAAAAGCTTCCACAAGTTCCTTGTTCGCGAAAATTTATCCGATTCCAACCCCACATCGACGGTGGCTTTGCCGCGCAAGCCCCAATCGTTGCCCGATGTTTTGTCCGTAGATCAGGTCGACCGTCTTATGGACGCCGTCGGTGGCTCGCGCCCGACGGATCTAAGAGACCGTGCCATTTTGGAGGTTCTCTACGGATGCGGACTGCGTGCAAGCGAGCTATGCGCCCTTGACGTTGACCGCCTTGTGTCAGCCGATGGGTTCATCGTCGTTCAGGGAAAGGGGATGAAAGAGCGCATCGTGCCCTTTTCCGGTGCAGCGGCTTCTTCGGTCACTGCTTATTTGGAAGAGGGGCGTCCAGCCCTTTTGAAGGGGAAGGCAACCTCGGCCCTGTTTCTCAATGCTCGTGGGGGCAGGTTGTCGCGACAAAGCGTGTTTTCGATTGTGCGAAAGTCCGGCCTGGCTATCGGTGTGGCCAATCTCCATCCTCATACTTTGCGTCATTCCTGCGCAACCCATATGCTCGAAGGCGGTGCCGACCTTCGCGTCATCCAGGACATGCTGGGGCATTCGGACATTTCGACGACGCAAATCTACACGCATGTGCAGCGGTCGCACATTCGCGACCAATACCTTTTCGCCCATCCGCGTGCAAAAGGCGGATAAGCGGCTTAAGTTGCGCGTAGTGCTCTTCTGTACAGGCTATGACAAGCGACGACGAGGCGCTACAATTGAACCATGCGAATAATCAGGTATCTGCTAGAACTTAAAGGGGCCCTTGCGCTCATTGTGGTGCTTCTGCTTGTGCAGGCGC
>JAFUCW010000453.1 GCA_017459485.1 Eggerthellaceae bacterium
AATATGTACATTTTTGCACCAATCTATACGAATTTGAACTATTATTGTCTGAAATCAGCAATAATATGTACACATTTTAATCGCACACACGTATTCAACGAACCATATAGCCCTATTCTTGCACTTTCATGGCAAGTTCGAGCGGCACCTCCTTGATGCGGCGCACATGCAAAAACGCCACAAACGCGTACACCACCATGCCAATAAGGACGAGCAAGACAAAGCGTTCGGGCGGAATAATGATGGGGAAATTACCCGCATAGTCCATGAACACAACTTTGAGCAGGCCAATCAGCAGCCCCAGGATAAGCGGCAGACTTGCCACTAAGCTGAAAAGCACCCAATAGGTGATGGGCCTGATGTAGAGTCCGTCCACTTCGCGGTTGTGGTAGCCGAACACCTTCATGTAGCTGATCGAGCGCGCGGACCGGTCGATGACGGTCTTGGTCAGCAGGTAGACCAGTATCAGGTAGATGGGAACCGCCATAGCCATCATCATGTACATGACTTTGCCCATCGACGTCTCCAGCTGGTCAGAGATCTTGAGCATGTCAACAGGTTCAATATGTTGCGCGGTGTAGCGCGTGTCCAAATCGAGCTCTTCGGCGCTTGCGTAGGCGTTGAAATAGTCGGCATCGTTGTCGAACAAGCGGTTGAAGTCGTCAAGGGTCATGTAGAGCGCCGTGTCGGCAGCGTTCGAAGCGGACTCGGCGACTTCAAGGGAATAGGTCTCGCCTTTGCGACGGTTGCGCGCATCGACCGTCGCACCCACTTCGGCCTTGGTTTTCTCCACCAGCCCTTGTGCCGCCACGACATGCCCGTCAGCAACGGGTATGTCTGTCCAGTAGCGGCTGTTGGGCTGAATGCCGTAGACGGTCACGTCTTCAAACTTCCCTCCGAAGAGCCGCTCGATCTCCACAGAGCCCACCGCGTACTTTTCTGACTGAGCAATCACGTCGGCGCTGTTTACGCGCGAATTCACCACGTGAGCGTCCTCGTCGACCTCCGATGCCAGCCGCGCATCGTCAAGCAGACCCTCGTCCATGTCGCGCACCAAGTCGATGTCTTTCTGAGTCGCGTCGTCCACGTCGCGCAGAAGGTCCACGTCTGCCTGGGTCGCGTCGTCGAGGTCGGTGAGCAGGTCGATGTCTTTCTGGGTCGCGTCGTCCACGTCGCGCAGGACGTCGATGGCGGCCTGGGTCTTGTCGTCCACGTCGCGCAGAAGGTCCACGTCTGCCTGGGTCGCGTCGTCGAGGTCGCGCAGCAGGTCGATGTCTTTCTGGGTCGCGTCGTCGACGTTTCGAAGCAAGTCGACGTCTGCCTGGGTGGCTGCATCCAGGTTCGAAAGCATATCCACGTCGGCTTGGGTCTGTGCGTCCAAGTTGGAAAGGAGCTCCACGTCCGCTTGGGTTTGAGCATCCAGGTTCTGCATCAGCTGCAAGTCGGCGCTCGTCTGGGCGTCAAGGTTCTGCATCAGCTGCAGGTCATCCTGGGTTTGCGCATCAATGCTGGAAAGCAGCTGCAAACCCGCCTGCTCCTCCTGCGTCAAGCGAGCGGCAAGCGCAAGGTCTTCTGCCGTGGCCGACCCCGCTGCGACACGCTGCGCCGCAGCGACGGAAGCGGGGTTTTCCTGCGCCCATTGAGCCCAGTACATCAGATCCTGCTGTGCCTGAAGGCGCTGCGCAGCAGCCAAAACGCCTGGGTTAGCCTGCAGGCGCGACATGGCATCGAGCAGCTGCTGGTTGCCCTGAAGGCGGTCGAAGGCGTCGAGCAGCTGCTGGTTTTGCTGCAGCCGATCGAGCGCGTCCATCAAAGGTTGATTGCCCTGCAGGCGCTCCAAGGCATCCATAAGCACCGTGTTGTCCTGCAGGCGGTCCAAGGCGTCCATGAGCGCCTCGTTGTCCCGCAGCCGAGAAAGCGCATCCATCAGGGGCTGGTTGTCCTGGAGCACGTCAATGGCGTCCATGAGCGCCTCGTTGTCCTGCAGGCGGTCCAGGGCGTCCATAAGCGCCTCGTTGTCCTGGAGGCGGTCGAAAGCGTCCATCAAAGGCTGGTTGTCCTGGAGCACGTCAATGGCGTCCGTGAGCGCCTCGTTGTCCTGGAGCCTGTCCAGGGCGTCCATAAGCGCCTCGTTGTCCTGGAGGCGGTCGAAAGCGTCCATAAGCGTCTTGTTTTTCTGCAGGCGCTGCGCCGCGTCGATGGCGTCTTTGTTCGCATTGTAGCGATCGCGGTCCTCCACCAGCCGCAGCGCCGCCGCATACATCTTGCGCTCGTCGTCCGTCCCCTCCAACTCGACCGGTGCCTTGAGCACATACTGGTGTGGCGCTGCCACGGTTTTCAGCAGCTCGCCGGCGTAATTCTGCACTACAGGCAGCATGCACGAGCCGAACAACAACAGCAGGCTTGCGAACATAATGCCAAAGAACAGCGTCACAAAGTGGCTTGCGTTGCGAAGCAGCACGCGCAGGCGAAACCTTGTGGGGTATCCTAATCCGTCGGGCAGCGGCAGGCTGGCATTGCGCTTGCGCGACGCCACCTCGTGCCGAAGGAACTGCAGCGGCGTGAAGCGCATCTTGCGCATCAGCCCGAACAACGTGATGCCCACCAGCAGCAGAAACGGCACCACTGCCGTGATCAAGACTATCTTCCAGTCCCAGATGGTGTGGTACGGCGGCAGGCTGTAGCTGTGGTAATACAGGTCCTTCATGGGGTCGGTGAGCACGTTTACCCCTATAGCCAGCCCGATGCTCGACCCGAGCGCTCCCACGAGCACCGGCAGCACCAGGTAGTGGCGCACAATCTCTGCTTTGCGCCAGCCGCTTGCCAGCATGGTGCCGATGACCGAGCTTTCGGATTCGATGGTGGCACCTGTCAGAACCACAAACACAAACGCCATGATGACAATAAGGACGATCAGCAGCACGATCCACATGGTCTGATCGCCTTGGACGTCGTCGAGCGCATAGCCGATGCCCTGGTTGTCTTCTGCGTCGACGAAAGCGCTGACAACCGCATCGTGGTCCGCCAATACGTCCAGCATATCCTCTTCGATGTCCGTGCGTGCCGCCAAGTCGAGCGATTGGTCGTCGAACGTGAACGAGTAGTTGTACACCTCGGAGCCGCTGTCGAAGCTGCGGTAGGCTTCGTCGGTGACCGTCGCCACCGTGAACGTGAGCGCGTCGAACATGAAGCTGGCGTTGTCGGAGAAAAGCGCCTGGTAGTCGGGATAGGTCAGGATACCGCATACGGTGAAGGACCGCCCGTCCACCTGCACCACATCACCAACGGAAAGACCGTGGTTCTCTGTTGCGAACACACGGTCAAGGGCGATCTCGTCGGCGCTTTCAGGTGCACGGCCCGCTGCATAGGCGGGCAGGTTCACTGTGGTACGCGGGCCATACACGCGTGCAGTTACGTCGCTGGCCCCATCGCCTGAAGAGCCCAAGTCAAGCGATACTTCGCGATAGAAGTCGGGTGTCACCGAAACGCCCAGCTTTCCCACAGCGGCGATTGCGTCATCGTCGGGTTCGAAGTCGCAGGCGAACCGACCATCTTCGATAGCATAGGTCTGCGGCATGTCGGCGCAGATCTTCTCGATGCTGCCTGCGGCAAGCAAGAACCCGCTCGTGAACGCCGTGGCGAACACCATCATCAGGAACATGCCCAAGTACTTGCCCAAGTTGGAGCGCAGTTCGCGCGGGAACCGCTTGTTCAAGGGATTTGCCACGCCTACCACTCCAGCGAAGCCGCAGGCCGCACGTCGGCGTTCACCGAGTCTTCGACCAGCCTTCCGTCGCGCAGGCGCAGGATGCGGTGCGCCATGTGCTTGATGGCGTCGTTGTGCGTGACGATGACGATGGTGCACCCGTATTCCTGGTTGACCTGCTCCATGAGCGCAAGGATCTCCTTGGAGGTGTTGTAGTCAAGTGCGCCGGTAGGTTCGTCGCACAGCAGCAAGCTGGGGTTCTTCACCAGTGCGCGACCGATTGCGCATCGCTGCTGCTGGCCTCCAGATATCTGGTGCGGAAACTTCTTGCGGTGCTCGTAGAGGCCAAGCGACTGCAGCAGGGGCTCCATAGGCAGCGGATTGTCCGAAAGGTACTCGCAAACTTCGATGTTCTCTTGGACAGTCAGGTCGCCCACCAGGTTGTAGAACTGGAACACAAAGCCCAGTTCGCGACGGCGGTATTCCACCAGATCGCGGTCTGCCAGTCCCGTAAGCTCGGTCTGCCCCACACGTATCGACCCCGCGTCTGCCGGTTCCAGCCCGCCCACCAGATTAAGAAACGTGGACTTGCCTGACCCGGACGGACCGAGCAGGGTGCAGATTTCGCCTTTCGCCAACGACGTCGTTATGCCCTGCAGCACGTCAAGCCGCGCATCGCCTTCCCCATAGTGCTTGCAGAGCCCCGCTATCTGGAGGAACGCTTCGCTTTCCATGTCGCATGCTCCTAAAGTTATAAGAATCTAACTTATATAGCATACCACTATGCGTAACAGAATTCACCGAAATGATGCGGACCTGGGCGACTCTCTCATTTGGCACCGCGTACGCGTGGCTCTTTCTTGCAAAGCGAATGCCAGGCACCCAGCTGCCTGCGACACAGGGCACCATCGGAATGCGCGGGAAGCACGCATGCCGCGCCGCGGGCGCAGGAGGGGCCACATGCCGCAACTACGCTATCAGGCGTCGAGCTTCAAGTCTCCGTCGCAAATAAGACCCGCGCGCCGCATGACGAAGGCAACCACCCAGCTGACAAGCACGGGCAGCACGAAACATACCAGTGCCATGCCAAGCCATTCGAAGGCACCAGGCGCGATGCCGCCTTCCACCCATCCAGAGTACAGGCCGATAGGCCCCACAAGGCCACAGGTCCCCATACCCGATGCGATAGCAGGGCCGTTTTGCTGCATGCCGAACACGACAGTGGCAACCGGACCGCACACTGCAGAAGCCACGATGGTCGGAACCCAGATGAGAGGCTTGCGCATGATGTTGCCCATCTGGAGCATAGAGGTACCGATGCCCTGGGACACGACGCCGCCCCAGCCATTGTCGCGGAAGCTGATTGCGGCAAAGCCCACCATCTGGGCGCAACAACCCGCCAAAGCCGCGCCACCGGCAAGACCCGTCAGGCCGAGCGCCGCGCAGATGGCAGCCGACGAAATGGGCAGCGTAAGCGCCATTCCCACGGCAACCGCCACCACGGTGCCCATAAGGAAGGGCTGCAGCTCTGTCGCCCACATCACAAAACCGCCGACAGCAGACGCTACGGCCCCAATTCCAGGAGCTGCGACCAGCGCAAGAAGACAACCCAGGCCGACCACCACGGCAGGAGTGACCAAGATGTCCACTTTCGTCTCCTTGGAGACTGCCTTTCCCAACTCGGACGCCACGATGGCAACCACGAGCACCGCAAGCGGACCACCCGCACCCCCTTCCGCATTGGCGGCATAGCCCACGGCGGCAAGAGAATAGAGCACCAAAGGCGGCGCCTTCAGCGCAAAGCCGATCGCAACCGCCATAGCCGGCCCCGACACGCTCGTGGCAAAAGAACCAAGATTGTTGAAGGTTTCTACACCGGCAAGGTTGCCTATGGTGTTGAAGATGGTGCCGATCAGCAAAGATGCAAACAGGCCCTGCGCCATGGCCGACATAGCGTCGATGGCATAGCGCTGAAACGAAATCTCTATGTCCTTGCGCTTGAGAAAAGTGCGCACGTTTCCCTGTTGTGTCCCGCCAACCGACTGACCGCTCCCGTTTCCAGAGACCATGACATCCCCCAACGACGCACTTTCCCTCCTATGCAATAATACGGTATAGCGCCCAATGCTGCCAATGCAGCGGAATACAGAAAGGATGCGCCATGAGCCTTTGGGAAGAACTGGAACAATGGAAAACGTATAACTGGGTCGAGCTTTCGCACACGATCGACAACAACAGCCCCTACTGGGGAGGCCTGCCCGAAGGGTCAATAGAGCTGGGCAAAGTCGTGTTCGACTACGACGAGGAGATTCTTTCTTGCCGCATCCAGACCTTCAAGTTCGCGGGGCAGTTCGGCACGCACATCGACTTCCCTGTGCACTTCACGCCCGGCCTGGCGGCAGCCGACGACTGGGGCCCCTACGACCTGGCGCTTCCCCTTGTGGTCGTCGACGTGAGCGCCAAGGTGGCTGAAAACCCCGAATATGCCGTGACCTTGGAAGACATAGAAGCGCATGAGTCTGCGCACGGACGCATTCCGCAAGGCTGCTTCGTGGCACTGCGCACCGACTGGTCGAAGAAGTGGCCCGACAACGACGCGCTCAACAACTTCGACGAAGAGGGCGGGGAGCACGCCCCCGGCTGGTCGATGGAAGTCCTGAAGTTTCTCTACGAAGAGCGCGGCATCTACGCCAACGGACACGAGTCCATCGACACCGACGCTTCCGTGCTTGCCGCGCAAGCGGGCGATTTGGCCTGCGAGCGCTACGTGCTGTCAAACGGACATGTGCAAGTGGAGCTGATGGACAACCTGGACAAGCTTCCGCCCACCGGCGCGGTGATCTTCGTCGCTTGGCCGCGCGTGGCCGGCGCAACCGGCATGCCCGTGCGCGCCTGGGCGGTCTTCAAGTAAATGCACCAGCACCGCGGTTTCCAGGCAACCCCAGACAGCATGCCCGGAAACTGCTCCGACAGCAGCGGAGCGCCCGAATCCAAGGTGCGCTCCGCTTTCGCATCAGAAGGAAAGCACAACATCGCATGAAAACGATCGTGGTGACAGGAGGACCGTGCTCGGGCAAAACTTCGGCGCTCGAAGCCCTGCGTGAGCGCATGGCAGCCGAAGGCATTCCCGCCGTGTTCGTGACGGAAGCAGGCACCGACCTTATCCTTGACGGCGTCTCTCCCCTCTCGCTCGGGTCCATGCTTCCGTTCCAAACCCAAGTGGCCGCGTTGCAAATCCAACGTGAAGACGCAGCAAGGCAGGAAGCGCTCGCACTCGAGGAAAAGATGAGAGCAAATGCCAGCGCCAAGAAAGCTGGGCCCACCACCAACGTGTTGGACCCCGATGCCCCGAAGAACCCGGATTCGGAAGCGCCCGCACCCGAGGCCCTGGTCATCTGCGACCGAGGCATTTGCGACGGTGCCGCCTATCTAGACGCCCGCGACTATGCGCAGGCACTCGAAGCGAACGGGCTTACCCACGACACCGCCATGAAACGCTACGATGCCGTGTTCTGCCTGGAGTCCATGGCGCATCTTGGCGACGCGATGTACACGACTCAAAACAACTCCGCACGTTCGGAAAACGCCGCAGAAGCTGCCGCGCTCGACAAGCGCACCCACCGTGCGTGGAAGGAGCACCCCCACTTCCATTTCGTGCCCAACAAGCCAACGTTTGCGCAGAAGGCTGACCACTTGATTTCCCTCATCCTTGAAAATGTGTACATTTTTTCTTCCTAGTAGCTATTTTTGCATACTATTATAGTTCATTTCCTGAAGATATGTACACATTCGCTGCCAAGGAACGCCACAGCAGCGCCTTTGTGCGGACAGGAAACAATACGCCTGCCCTATTTCACATACATGATTCCGAACGAGTGCATCCAAGTGTTCGCGGCCACCGTCGCAGATGCCTTCTGCATGACGACGCCCTTGAAGTCCTTGGTCTCCTTCTCCACCAATGCCAAAATGGCTTCCTGCTCTTTAAGGGAGCAACCGGCGAAAGTCACGTACAAGAAATCTTTGCGGCTGGAGTGCCGCGCCCGGCGCATGGCGCTTCTAATGTACTTCTCCGCCGCCCCGGTTACGTAGCCCCCATGGAATCCATGAAACCTTAGGCCTCCGCGCTTCAGCGTAAGCACCGGTTCCAGCGAAAGCGCCTTGATGATCGCCCTGAGCGGAGCAGGCATGCCCTTTTGGATGGTAGGGGACTCGAGCGACGTCACAAGCACCGTTGTTTGCACCTGGTCGCTGAACTTGTCGGTCGCCTGCACCACCTCTGCCACGTCCATGCCTGCGTCAGCAAGCCGCGCCGCTTCCAATGCCACCAAGCCCAATCCGCTCGAGAACTGATGCGAGTCCACGACGTAGACATTGCCGAAGCTTTCCGACGCGCGACAGGCCGTCTCGTATGCCTTGCTCACCGAGCTTTCGACGGAAACATGCACTATCGTTTCGGCCCCCGTAAGCACCTCTCCGAAGAACTGCTCGTACTCCTCCACCGTACCGGGACTGGTCGTGGCGGTACCGCCGCCGTCAAAGTACGAGAACAGATTGTCGGAGTCGATTTCCTCCACGTCGCGGAAACGCCCTTCGTCGGTGACGATGTAGAACGGCATGCGTCTGATGCCCGCCGCGGCAAGCGTCTCTTCGGGCAAATCGCAGGGGCAGTCCACGGTGACGGCAATTGCACGCTTGTAGCGGGACGCAGCGATCTGAATGCTTTCCCCTTCGTCGACTTCTCCCGTGCGCTCAATCAGCTCGGAGGGCAGGAACTGCAGCAGCGTCGCCTCGAGAAGGCTGCCGTGGATGGGCTTTGCGAGATATGCCTGGAAGCCCTGGTTCAGGTAGAACGCGTTCATGTCGGACCCCGCGTTGGCGGTCAGCGCCACCACCGGCGTGCCCTTGTTCAGCCCGCCAGGCTGGTCGCGCAGCGCCTGCAGCGCCTGGATGCCGTCCATGTCGGGCATCTCGTGGTCCATGAAGATAACGTCGTAGCGCACGTCGGCCGTCTTGTCCAGTGCTTCGCGCCCGGATGCGGCCACGTCGGTCTGGACGCGGGTGGCGCGCAGCAGCTTGCGGGCGACCATGCGGTTCATGTCGTTGTCGTCGACGATCAGCACGTGCGCCTCGGGCGCCTCGAAGACGTTCTCGTAGGACGCCGAGTCCGAGCGAGCGGTGACCGACGTGTAGTGCATGGGCTCGGCCGACACGATGCGCTGCGGCACCTCGATCTGGAAGTGGCTGCCCTTGGTGAAGATCGAGTCCACCGTGATGGTGCCGCCCATCAGGTCGACCAGCTGCTTGGAGATGGCCAGGCCCAGGCCCGTCCCCTCCACGTTCTTGTTCCGCTCGGTGTCGACGCGCTTGAAGCTGTCGAACAGGTAGGGGATCGCCTCCTTGCGGATGCCGATGCCCGTGTCGTCGACGTCCACGCGCAGCAGGAACTCGTTGCCCGAGCGCTGCTCGCCGTCGACGGTAAGCGTGACGGTGCCCTCCTCGGTGTACTTGATGGCGTTGGTCAGCACGTTGATGACGACCTGCTTCAGGCGCATCTCGTCGCCGTAGAGCATGGAGGGCACGCTCTCGCCCACGTTCACCTCGAAGTGAAGGCCCTTCTCCCTCGCGCGCGACCACAGCAGGTTCACGATGTCGGAGAGCATGCGGGAGGTTTCGTACTGGGACTC
>JAFUCW010000454.1 GCA_017459485.1 Eggerthellaceae bacterium
GCTCTCGACAATGTATCAAAGGATCTGACGGAGGGTCTGCTGACAGACCGTTTCAACTTCGCGACCGAGCGCTTCGAGCAGAACGAGAAGCGCGCGCGGACGAGCGGCGGGGCGGGCACGCGGGGTAGCCTTGGCAACTCAGACGTGGCGGTAAACGGACGGGCCACTCTGGTCGACATGATTCTGCACGTGCTCGTGCTTATCGTCACGTGCGTAATAGGCATGATGTACGTGGGCGGTTTCTGGGATCCGGAGGCTGACGGCTACATGAACCTGCCGGTTGCTTTCGGCGACACCGATGCCTCTGTGGGCTTGCCGTGGGGGTCTCTGATTGCGGTCGTGTTCGCGTTCGTCTACTTCCTTGCGCGCCGTGTGGTCACGTTCAAGGAGGCCACCTCCTGCTTCATCGAAGGGTTCAAAGCCATGGTGCCCGCCCTGCTTATCCTTACGTTCGCGCTTACGCTCAAGCTGGCAACCAGTGCGCTAGGCGCCGACGTCTTCGTGGCGGGCCTGCTCGACGGGGCGGGGGCGCTCTACAACTTCTTGCCCGCCATCATCTTTGCGGTGGCGCTGTTCCTGGCGTTTTCCACGGGCACCAGCTGGGGAACCTTCGGCATCCTGATCCCCATCGTGGTGGCGGTCTTCCCGGCGGATTCGACGCTTCTGGTCATTGGCATTTCCGCATGTCTGGCAGGTGCAGTCTGCGGCGACCATATCTCGCCGATTTCCGACACGACCATCATGGCCAGTGCCGGTGCCAACGTCGACCACATCGAGCACGTCTCCACCCAGATGCCCTATGCGCTTACGGTTGCTGCCGTGAGCTTCGTGTGCTTCCTGATTGCCGGGTTCGTGCAGAATTGGGTTGTGTGCTTGGGCATCGGATTGGTGCTCACAATTGCAGTGGCGTCCGTGCTGTCCCGCTCCGTCGGTCAGCGCATAACCGATGCAGCCGCGTAAAAGAGGTCCCTTGTGCCGTTGAGCTGCGTCGCTTAGGTCGACCTGGAGGCTGCCGACAGTATTCATGCGGAGCCGCCATGCGGAGCTTCCATGTGGAGCCACCATGCGGAGCCGCTTCGGCAGCGCTGCGCCATTCCGGCGGGCAGGTGGATCTGGTGGCGCGAAGCGTGTTCGGCATGGACTAGGTGGCGCGTAGCGAGTTTGGTCGAAAAATGTGTACATTTTTTCTGGAAATGCATACTATAGTTATTCAAATTGCTTCATAGCGCTGAAAATATGTACAGATTCGCATTGGACCAAGGCGCAACAAGAGAAGGATAACGCAGGTAAAGAAGGGTGACACAGGTGGCAGAGGAGCCGAACAAGATGGACGAACAGGTTGCTTCCGTACAACAGCCTCAGCTTGGCGTTGACCGACCCAGTTGGGACGAGTATTTCATGACGCTTGCCAACCAGGTGGCAACACGCACCACCTGTCTCAGGCGCGCTGTGGGCTGCGTGATCGTCAAGGACAAGCGTATCCTCTCCACCGGGTACAACGGCGTTCCCACAGGGCTGCGTCACTGTGCGGAAACGGGATGCCTGCGCCAGCAGCTGGGCATTCCTTCGGGTCAGCGCCATGAAATCTGCCGTGGTCTGCATGCGGAGCAGAACGCCATCATCCAGGCTGCGCGCTACGGCACCGACATCTCCGGTGCCACGATCTACGTCAACACCCAACCCTGCGTAGTGTGTGCGAAAATGCTCATCAACGCGGGAATCGAAGAAATCGTCTACCAGAATCCCTATCCGGACGACCTTGCTATGGAGCTCCTCGAAGAATCTGGCATTGTCCTGCGGGTGTACGACTTCGACTAGCCTGCGCCCTATGCTCGGCAAGGCCTCTTACGCAGTCACCCCAGAAGGCTCCCACAAAGCCTCTTGCGAAGAACGCTCCAGAAGGCCCCAGGGCACGGCGTGCGGGTTTCCTTTGGGTGGCAATCGGTGGCCTCTGCGCCCATTTTTCCGGACGGCGACGTGCGGTTGCACCATCCCCGCATCCGTGTGCAGTGAAACAAACGAATACGAATTATTTTGCATATTTTGAATTCTCGTGTCTTTCTTCCGTTTGTGTGAGTATTTTCCAACGACTTTTTCCTTTTTTCCAGACGTTGCTCAGTCAAAACCCGCTATGATAGGCAAGTCTGCGTTGTGTGGGGGAGATGTGATTTCGTGGCATTAGCAATTATCCTCGGTGCCTTGGCGGGCATTCTTGGATTTCTGCCGCTCGTTGGCGCAACGATTGCGGTGAAGCGCGTGACATCTACTTCGAATTTCTCCCATGTAACGATACTGATAGTGGCGCTGGTCGGCTCCATGGTCGTCCTTGCCGGATCGGTGTTCGCTTGTGTGGCGATAGACAGGCAAGACATCCTTGCTTTTGTCGGTGCGGAAGCTGCCGGGCTCGTTGTCTCTGCAGTGGCATTCGGCATCAGCAGGACGTTTCGTAGGTAGATTGAAGTTGGCGGAAGGA
>JAFUCW010000455.1 GCA_017459485.1 Eggerthellaceae bacterium
CGACGTGCTCGACGAGCTGGCGGACAGCCTCGGATAGGCGAGAGGGCCGACTCCCCTACTGCCCTTGGGCGGCGTACTTGGCTTCGGTGGCCTCCTTGGCGCCGCGCCACCAATCCTCATTGTCGCGGTACCATGCGATCGTGGCGGCGAGACCCTCGGCGAAATCGGTGTGCACGGGCGACCAGCCGAGCTCGCGGCGCAACTTGGAGGAGTCGATCGCGTAGCGGCGGTCGTGGCCGGGGCGGTCGCGCACCCAGTCGAAGTCGTCGGCGGCGCAGCCCATCTCGGAGAGGATCGCGCGCAGCACCTCGATGTTGGAGCGCTCGCCGTCTGCACCGATGAGGTACGTCTCCCCGATCTCGCCGCGCATCAGGATCTCCCACACGGCCGAGGAGTGGTCCTCGGTGTGGATCCAGTCGCGCACGTTCTTGCCGTCGCCGTAGAGCTTGGGCCGGATGCCGGAGACGATGTTGGTGATCTGGCGCGGGATGAACTTCTCGATGTGCTGGTAGGGGCCGTAGTTGTTGGAGCAGTTGGAGATCGTGGCGCGCACGCCGTAGGTGCGCACCCAGGCGCGCACGAGCATGTCCGAGGCGGCCTTGGTGGAGCTGTAAGGGCTCGAGGGGCGGTAGGGCGTCTCCTCGGTGAAGCGCGCCGGGTCGTCCAGGGCCAGATCGCCGTAGACCTCGTCGGTCGAGATGTGGTGGAAGCGCACGTCGTGCTTGCGCGCGGCCTCGAGCAGCGTGAACGTGCCCTCGACGTTGGTGCGCACGACCGGCGAGGGGTCGGCGATGGAGTTGTCGTTGTGGCTCTCGGCGGCGAAGTGCACGCAGGCGTCGGCGGCAGAGAAGAGCTCGTCGACAAGGGCCGCGTCGCAGATGTCGCCCTCCACGAAGGTGAGGCGCTCATCGGGCACGCCGGCGAGGTTGGCGCGGTTGCCGGCGTAGGTGAGCTTGTCGAGCACGGTCAGGTGGACGCCGGGCTGGTGCTCGGCCACCCAATGGACGAAGTTCGAACCGATGAAGCCGGCGCCGCCGGTCACGATGATGCGCTTCATGATCTGCCTTCCGATCTGATTTCCACCGCAACCATTGTAGCGGACTGGGTCGAACAGCATGGGAGCGGGACGCGCAACGCAGCGATATATGCTCTAGCGTGCCAAAAGAAGAGCCGCCACGTGATATGCGCGGCGGCTCTAGCATCGTGAGCTGTTTCCGGCCCTTACTTCTTCATCTCGTACTCATCGCCTCCATATGAAAACGCCAAGGATCCAACCCTTATATCAAAAGTGCGATTAGATCTGAATTTCATCCCAATCTCAACGCTGTAATCGCCATACATGCCGGTATAGACATCGGAGTAGTAAGAATTATTTGTAGATACATCGCCATCATAACCCGGCAGGGCAAGGGTGACGTTTTTAAAAGTGTGATAAACGTCACCCGTTGCGGTCGCCATATTTTTGGAAAGCTCACCATGATTGTGAATAAGCACTTTAATGTCTGCTTTTGCGCGCATCGTCTCAGAGTCGAAGCTTTTGATGGTCACGACCGGGGTCTTGCTCTCGCCTCCACGACAGGTGTATGGATAATCCGATTGAGCCGTAAGCTGCGTTCCCGTCCACGTCCCCACAAGCCAGTGAATACGCTTTCCATTGGAGCCATAGCGCTCACCGTTGATGGTCGTGTTTTTGGCCATCCTTCCGCTCGTCGAGTCGAAGTAATAGTAATCATTGCCGATTTTCTGAAGGCCAGTCTGCATCTCACCCTTAGTGCTATAGCTCGTGCTGAGATAATAGGTGCCACTGCCTGTGGTAAGCCAGCCTGTACGCATAGCGCCGGACGCGTCAAAGTAGTACCACTCTTTGTTGATCTTGCGCCAACCCGTCGCCATGGCACCGCTTGAATCAAGGTAATACTGGATTCCGTTGAGCTCCTTCCATCCGGTTTGCATGATGCCGCTGTACGGATCGAGGTAATACCACTTTCCGTTGACCTTCTGCCAGCCATACTTTACCGCGCCATCGATGCCAAGCCAGTAGTATTCGCCATTGCTGTCCTTGTACCAGTTGGTGCGCATGGAACCTGAATCGCGGAGATAATAGGTCTTGTCGCCGATGTACTGCTTGCCGATACGCATGGCACCGTACGAGCCAAAGTAGTACCACAGTCCCTTGATCTTTTGCCAGCCGACTACAGCAGCTCCGGTGTTAGGGTGGAAATAATACCAATCGCCTGAGGTATTGATCCAGCCGGTCTTCATCCAGCCTGAGCTGTCGAAGTAGTAGTATTTGCCGCCGATCGAATTCAGCCCGGTGTAATAGCTGCCTCTGCTTCCATAGCTATACCACCAACCCTTGGAACCCTTGCGCCACTCCGCCTGTGCGGGCGTAGCAATTGCAGCAATCGCCGTAAGGACGATAGCTAACACCGCAAATGCCTTGAAGAACCCTTTTCTTCTCATGTCGACCTCTTCCTTCGGCTAACGGCATAAGCAGAACCCATCTGCGGCTCAAAAATATCATCGACCCCCCCCCGGTCAACCATTTGCCGACAGACGAATCAAAGGCTTCGGTATAATTGGCAGACTCCGTTTTCTCGGGCGCAAAAGGATACATATGCAGCAAGCCAAAAACAGCACTCAGACCATCCATGCCTTCGAGTGGGCCCGGGCGTTTGGCGCCATCGCCGTCGTGCTCATACATGTTTTTGCAACATTGCTCGATAATGCCGACGTCGCAACCGTCGGAGTACCGACGGCACTCGCATGGTCCGAGATCCAGATCGTGATTGCCCGCTGGGCAGTACCGGTCTTTTTCATGATTACAGGGGCGCTTCTGCTCGATCCTCGGAAAGAGCTCCCCTGGGAGAAGCTCGTTGGCCATATTAAGCGGATCAGCATTGCCATTGTGCTGTTTGGCTATCCGTTCTGTCTTGCCGAGGCAATTGCGAACGCAGGCACCATAGGCTTCGGCGTTCTTCTCGACGCGCTGACGAACCTTCTTTCCGTCCGATCCTGGTCGCACATGTGGTACCTATACGCACTTCTCGGACTCTATCTTCTCACGCCCGTTTTAAGAGCATTCGTCGCCCAGGCCACAGCGCAGGAGCAAGGGCGCGCCGTTCTTATCCTCTTCCTTCTCACTTGCGTTGTGCCCACGCTTAACTCTGCACTCGGCACGCGTTTTACGACGCTTGTTTGGGTTACCTCGTCTGTCTTCTACTACCTTCTCGGATATTACGCATTTACATACGCACGCTTAACGAACGCAATGCTCATCACTGGTGCCATATGCATTCTTTTTGTTTGCGTTGCGACGGGCGTTTCGATCGTCGTGAACCAGGATTACCTCAATTACCTAAGGGCTCCAGCCTGCTGTCTAATCGCACCATACTCGTATACCGTTTTCCTTCTGTTCAAACAGTATTTCTCCCGGCCAGTCGTAAGCCCTTTCATGAAAACCGTAGCCCGCAATAGTTTCGGAATCTACCTCACACATCCCATTTTCCTTAATGTGCTTTACAAGGTCTTCGACTGGATACCTGGAAAAACATTGCCCCATGTCATTTTTGAACTGTGTGCTTTTGCGATTGCATTTATTGGTGCGCTTGTTCTCACATCAGTTCTTAGGCGGTTGCCTGTTCTCCGTAACGTATTGTAAGTGCTGCGCATCCACATCGCCTTTGCGCCATTCGAGAGCATATAATTATTGAAAGACCCATGTCGGATGAAGGTGCCCCGTGTCATCAGTGATTTTGGCCATATCCCTGCTGCTGATCCTTGTCTTCTCGTGGCGCATCTTCAACCGTCAGCTCGCACATCCCTCAATACTGTTCACGGCACCATTTTTTGCAGCGGCAGTTAACGGGCTCCTGAACTACGAGCGCTACCAGTTTGAATTGCGATGGAACACCGTTTTTTTGGTGGCTGGCGGCAGCCTTGTTTTTTCAGCTGTCTGCTATGGCATCGAATACGCCCTAGCAACACGCTGCTCAAACCTGCTTGAGCGACGTTCATGGATTCGAGTCGACAACACTTCCGAACGCAATGAGCCGCTCTATCTTCCCGGCTGGGCTTACGCACTCGGCCTCGCCATAACTCTTGGTTCGGTTTACGTGCTCGTCACTCAGATGACATCCATATCCATTGCCAACGACGGACCCGCCGATATCCTCGGCGCGATGCGCTTTGTTGATCATATTTCGAAGTTCACTAACATCGATACTTCGTTCCGCGGGCTTGCAGGCCACTACATCGCGCTATCGAATGCAACAACCTATATGTGGGCCTATCTTTTTGCCCGCAACCTCTTCTCATCTGAAAGAATCTTCGACTGGCGAG
>JAFUCW010000456.1 GCA_017459485.1 Eggerthellaceae bacterium
TGCTCAACGTGACGCGCGGCGCGTCGGTCAGGTCCTTGCCGGTGGGCAGGTTGGCGGCAACCGTGGCCTGGATGTTTCCTGCGGTCACGGCAACACCCACTCCTGCAGCCAGGCACAGACAGGCCAGAGCAATTCGAAGGGCACCTTTCTGGTAGCGCCAAAGAATCCCGACCAAAACCGCGGCGCCCGCAAGCACGGCTATGTTCGCGCCCACTTGAACGGGTGTGACCACAGGCTGGGTGTCGTATTCGAGCTGTGGGGACATGGTGCCCAGGTCGGTGCCGAAGAGCAGGAAGTTCGCCACGGAGGCAACGCAAAGGAAGAGCATGAAGGCCAGGAAGACGGTGCGCCCGCGCGGGGTGGCCAGGCGGTAGAACACGCCGAACCAGATGACGAACGTTCCCACTCCAAGGGCAAGGGACCCCGCAAGGTCCCACAAGGGGGACCGGTTGCTTGCCAGGTCGACGAATTCGGCGGGCGACGCGGACACGACCGAAGCGGGCACGATCGCGCCGGTGAGCAGGGCCATGAACATGCACGCAAGAAGGAACGTGCGGTCGTCTTTGCGCGTGGCCTCGCGAATGCGCGCATGGTCCCTGTTGCCCGAGACAAGGCGGGCCTTGAGCGCGGCGAAGGGGCTGCCGGTTTTGTAGAGGATGTTCTTGACCAGCGAAAAGAGGTTGTTCAACGTCCAGTAGAACACCAGGCCAGCGGGGGAGTTGTACAGAAGCACCAAGAAGATGGCGGCAACGCCGTACATCTGAATCTTGTTCGAAGCCGGCATGCCCTTCATGTAGATGGCGGCGGAGACCAGGTTGATGGCGGTCATGACGATGGGCAGGACGTTGATGGAGATCCCGCCCAGGTTAAGTAGCGCATCGGGTGCGCCCAGGTCTGCAATCGGGCCCAGGGGCACGCCGTTGAGCAGCTGCAAATGCGAAAGGAACTGGTAGGCGGCAATGAAGAAGGGAATCTCCAGCAAAAGGGAGACGGACCCCTTGAGCGCATCGGTGGGCTTGTAGCCGTTTTCGCGGTTGTAGGCCTGCTGCATCATGAAGCGCTCGTCGCCCTTGAACGTGCGCTTGATGTGGTCGTTCCATGGCTTCATGCGCATGGCCTGCTCCCGCTGCGCCTCTTGGACGGCGTCGGCGCGGCGGTACAGCGGCAGCACCAGGAAGTTCATAGCCAGCGACAATACCACGATTGCGAGTGCAGGGTCTCCCACCATTCGGTAGGCGATGGTGAACAGGACCTCGAAAAACAGCTGAAGAGGCCCGATGAGCAGCTTGTAGAGAAGGTCGAGCACCACCATGAAGGCGACTGATCCTCCCAAAACGATTCCAATGCAACCTTAGGGATTGTACTCGTATTGTCTGACAGGGAGCACCATGGCAAGAAATAACGGATTATCTCAACGGCGACGTTGCTTTCCCGTTGCCTGCCGTTGTACTGCGTGCTGTTGCTTGCCCACCCGCACGGCCCCGCTTCGCCGCTTCCCCGTGCCAAATCGTGTATCCTGATGCTTGTGGCTAAACATGAAAAACATGCAAACGCACAGGGGCCTGAAGGGGCACACCCTGCGAAAGCGGGCGGCCGCTCACTTGCGATAGGGGGAGCATCTGGCCCGGTGGCTGCGTGGGTGGCACCTGCCGTGTGCGCCTTTTTGCTCGCCGGGCTCATGGCGGCGTTTCTGTATCTGGTGGGGTTTCGCGAAGTGTCTTGGCTTGCCAAGGCGGGTCCGGCTCAGCAAGCTGCTGCGTGGATCGCGACCGGCGCGGTGTTTTTTGTCGCTTTGGTGGCGGGCAGGGCGGTCGTGGTGCACACGCCCGATCTGATCGCGCGCCTTGCCCCGTTCGATCCATGGAGGTGGATGCCGCTTGCCTACGGACGCGCCTCCATCGGCAAGGCCGCGCTGTTCGTCTTCGTGCTTTGGATTCCCTGGATCGCCCTGCAATACCCGGCGGGCGTCAACGGCGACACCTTCAACCAGCTCTACCAGTTCCAGACCAGCTCTCCCACGTACTATTCGACCATGCAGGTGGTCCTGGACGCCAGCTTCATCGACCACCATCCCCTCTTCGACACGCTGCTCTTCGGTGCGTTCTGGGCGCTTGGCGACGCGCTGGGAAACCAGAACATCGGTCTGTTCGCCTACAGCATCTGCCAAAGCGTTGCCTGTGCCGCCGTGCTGGCCGCCTGCGTATGCTATCTAGACCGCTTGGGCGTGCCCAAGGTGTTTCGCCTGGTGTCGCTTCTGTTCGTGGCACTTTTCCCCGCCATTCCGCTGTGGTGTGCCACCATGGTGAAGGACTCGCTGTTCTCCATCTGCTTCGCGTGGTTCTTCCTGCTTTATATTGAGGTGTTCCGCACGCGCGGGTCCGCCCTGGTGCGCGGCAGGTTCCTTGCAGCGTTTGTCGCCGCCTCGACGTTGTGCGTGCTCACGAAAAAGCCGGGCATCTACATCGTGGCGGTGTCGCTGCTTGTGCTGCTGGTGTACTGTCGTCGCAGTCAGGGGCGGGCGCGCCTTGCCGCGACCTTGGTGGCTGTGCCCCTGTGTTGCTCGCTTGTCGTGCCTGCCGTGCTCTACCCGGTAGTCGGGGGAGTGGCGCCGGGGGGCACGCAGGAAAGCTTCGGCTTCGCGTTGCAGCAGGTGGTCACCGTCGTGCGCGAGGCCGACGACCTGACCAGCAGCGAGCGCGCCGCCGTCGAAGGCGTCCTGGACCTTTCCCGCGCCCTCGAGCGCTACGACGTGGCCAGCGTCGACCCCGTGAAGAACTCGGCGCGCCTCGAAGCCACCGGCGCCGACTACCTGCGATTCGCGGGCGCTTGGGCGACCATAGGCGCACGGCATCCCCTTGTCTTCGCACGGTCGCTGCTCTCGATCAGCTCCGGGTTGCTCAGTCCGGGAGTGGGGATACTCTACAACCATACGTCTGACCAGGATCCAAGCTGGGTCGAAACCTTCAAGCGAAACGATCCCACCGGAGAGCTCAGCCTGACGTTCGACAAGCCCGACGCGCTCGACGGCGTAAGCGACCAGGTGTTTTCGCTCTACCAGGGCGTCGTCAACGCGCCGCTGCTGAACATTCCCTTCGGCCGTGGGTTCTACGGCGGCTGGGTCCCCCTCATCTGCATCACGTTGGCATGCGCGGCTTCGCGCCGTGCGCTCGTGGCGTATGCGCCCGTGGTCATGAGCGTCTTGTTCGTGCTGGTCAGCCCCGTGGCCTCGACGCGCTACGTTGTCCCGTTGCTGTTCGTGACGGTGCTCGAGCTGGGGCTTTTGTGCTACTTCCTTGCAAGCAGCAAGGGCAAATCCGAATAAGCGGTGTCGGCGCCTTCGAACGCGGGCGCGGCGAAGGGCTCGAGCAGCTGTGCGGTGCCCTCCGGGTCGGACAGCGCCTGTGCGAGAAGCCCCTTGAGCTCATCTTCGGTACGTGCGCACAGCTGGGGGCACAGACGCATGGGGTCGGCGTTCAAGCCGGGCGTTTCGCAATAGGCATCGTAGTCGGCGACGAAGAAAACGACCGGCTTGCCCAAAAGATACGCCTCGTAGACGATCGAGCTGTAGTCGGTGACCACCACGTCTGCGTCGATCAGCTGGGGGTTGGTGCCGCCTGGGGCGGGAAGGCCCATCTCGAGCGGGTGCGCCGACCACGACAAGCGCGCGCCTAAGGTTTCGCCGATCGAATCGGCGTGTGCGCGCAGCTCGTGGAGGGGGTGGGGGGACTGCGCGCTCATGCGCACCGTGGGGGCGACCAGCACCGTCGGCGTTCGCTGAGCGTCCGCGTCCTTCGCCGCAGCGCCGGCTTGGGCAAGACGGCCCGCCTCTTCCTTCAGGGAAAGGTAGCTGGGACGCGCGAAGGCGACGACGCGCTCGATGGGGTAGGCGAACGCATCGGCGAACGGCTGGCGCGCCGCTTCGCCCGAGCAAAGCACCCAGGTGTAGTTGCGGTGAATGTTCAGGCGCTTGAGCGTGGAGAGCGCGTGCCCTTCGCGTCCGCCGGCGCTTTGGTAGCCGAATTTCTTGAAGGCGCCGAACGCATGCCACATCTGAACGACGACCGGCTCTGTTGGAAATTCGCGGTGCAAGACGCCCGCTTCGTTCCCTTGCGCGTTGGGCGAGGGGAGGGCTGGTGCGTTTGCGCAGGTGAAGTTGAGCATGCCCACCACGGGGTCGTATCGGTCGAGCACCACCACGCGGCAACGGGACAGCAGGGCAAGCTCGCGCAGGACATGGCCCGCGTAGGCCACCATGCCCGCACCGCCCGTTTGCGACCCCGTCCCGCCGCTTGCGCGTATCTTGCGCACGTGGAACGTGGCCTTCCAGCCGGCGTCGCGGAACTGCTGCGCAATCATGCGGAAGTCGTAGCTGGGCTCGTCTGCCTGGCGGGACACGAGCGCCACTTCGTTGCGACGGCGGTGCGTGGCGCGCATCAGGAGGTAGAGGGCATTCATTCCCGCACGTGCTATGGAGACGACAACGTTGTTCATGCGCGTAATCGTATCACGGATTCAGGTGCCTGTCCGAGCGTTGCGGTGGTGTCGTTGCCCCATGTGCGCTGCCCTCAAGGCGCCGTGGGCGGGAAAGGCGGCTCTATGTCACCTTCGTGGAGACTCTGCTGCGTGCGCGTGGAGGCGAAGCGCCCCCTTTGGGCCAAGGCAGTATAATAAAGCACATCGAACCACAGAAAAGAAAGGCCCCCCTGTGGCAAAACACATTCGTAGACCAGGCGACCAGGCCGCTCCCGGGCAGCCAACCTACTCCACGGCACCTCTTTCCAACGGCGGATCGGGGCAGAGGAATGCGGCGCCGTATGCGCAAGCAGGCCACCGCGCCCAAACGTTCGCCTATCCCGACCAGGACCCTGGCCAGCAGGTTCACTACGACTATGGGTCGCTTTCCCCTGATCGCTCCATGCAGATACCCCAGTCGCGGCGCAAGGCGAAAAAGAAGCACACGTTGCGAAACTTCATCATCATCTTGCTCTCGATTGCGCTCATCATCGGCAGCGCGGTGTTTGCCTTCTCCCTTTTCCTCGACCGCTCGCTTTCGCTCGGCAACGAAAGCGAAAGCACCAACGCGGCCCTTTCCGACGCTGTCGTGGGAAGACCGTTCTACACGCTGGTCCTGGGCAGCGACTCGCGCGAAGGGTCCGGCACGTCCGACCGTCCGGACGAAAGCGGAGACCAGGCGCGCTCCGACGTCATGATCTTGGTGCGCGTCGACGCGCCCAACGACCAGATCACCATGCTCACCATTCCGCGCGACACGCCAGTCACCCATGCCGACGGGCGGGTCACGAAGATCAACGAGTGCTACAACATAGGGGGCGCCGCCTACACCATCGAAAAGGTGTCCGAACTGGTAGGCGTGCCGATCAGCCACTACGTCGAACTGCAGTTCTCGAACCTCGAAGAAGTGGTGGATGCCTTGGGCGGAATCGAAATGGACGTTCCCGTCGATCTAGGCGTTGCCGACGCCTTGACCGGTGAGTACATCCAGATCAGTGCGGGAACCCAGGTGCTCAACGGCCAGCAGGCGCAAGCCGTCGCACGTGCCCGCCACGAATACGTCGACGACCAGGATGCCAATCGCCAAAGCACGGTGCGCGAACTGGGTCTGGCAATTCTCAACAGCGTCGTCAAACGGCCCATTTACGAGGTTCCAGGCGCCGTGCTCACGGCTGCGCAGTTCGTCCGAACCGACATGCGCACGTTCGACCTTATCCCTATCGCGCTGTCCATGGCCAACGGCTCTTCGACCACGATCTACAGTGGCACGGGGCCGTACGCGGGCGGGAACAGGGAAGACCTTGACGGGCTTTGGCTTTGTTACGACAATCCCACCGGGTGGAAGGCCGTGATGGACGTGGTCGATTCGGGCGGCGACCCTTCGACCGTCGACGTCAACGCGGGAGCGATCGTCCCGTAGGGCGGCTTTCCGCGTGCGCAGATTCGAGTTGCCCATGACCGAAAGAGATGCAGCGGATGCTTCGAAGCGCCCGTCCGTGGCGCTGAGCGTGCTCGTGCCCATCTACAACGCGGAGCGCTACCTGGACCAATGCCTGGACAGCCTGCGCGCTCAGACCTTCGCGGACCTGGAGGTCGTCGCCATCGACGACGGGTCGACCGACGCCTCGCCCTCCATCCTGGCGCGCCACGCCGCGCAGGACGGGCTCATACGCGTGATCGCCAAGCGAAACACCGGCTACGGCGACTCCATGAACCGCGGCATAGAGGCCGCGCGCGGGCAGTGGGTGGGCCTCTGCGAGCCCGACGACTTCGTCGACGCGAGGCAGCTTCCCCAGATATCCGCATGCCTTGCGCTCGACGACACCGTCGTCGCGGGCGAGGATGCGGCAGTACGCCCCTTTCACCACA
>JAFUCW010000457.1 GCA_017459485.1 Eggerthellaceae bacterium
CGAAGACGATAACGCTACTGTTTCGTTCGGGCTGAAGCGCTTCGTGGGGCTGACCGACATTACGGCATCCGGGCTAAGGCAGCTGGCCTAGCGCAATTCGGCTGGCCTGTCTGCTCTGCTTTGCACCCCGCGCGATCGGGCGCCGTTGCTTACGTGGCCCGCTCCTTTGCGCTGGATGGCAGGTGGAGCTCTTTGTCCAGTTCGCCGGCTAGTTTAGGGAGCAGGCGAGCGAAAGTGCTTTCTATCCGGTCCTTTTTCAGCTGGCATTCCCAGATAATGTGAATGCGCCAACCTGCACGGCGCAGGGCGGCCATGTTCTGCTTGTCGCGTTCAACGTTGCGCTCGAATTTGAAGGTCCAGTACTCCCTGGTGCTTTTAGGCGTGCTCGCCATCTTGCATCCCTTGTGACGGTGCCAGAAGCACCCGTTGACGAACAGTGCAACCTTTTTCCCTGGCCACGCGACGTCGGGCCTTCCAGGCACCTTCCAGTGCAGCCGGTATCCTGTCAGCCCCGCTTCGCGCAGCCGCTGCCTTACCAAAAGCTCTGGCTTGGTGTCGGCGCCTTTGTTGCCCTGCATACTCGCTCGCACGGCATCGCTTGACGCAGGTGGGGCGGGAGGGGCTTTCGGCGCCAAAGGGGCTGATCGCTTCGTCTTGTTGTTCGATGTGGATGCCTTGCACGTCTTTGCCATGTGCCCGTTGCTCCGCGTCGGTGTTTTTGTTGCGCACCGTATGCTGCTACTCTTTTTCGCCTGTCACCTGGACGTAATAGCGGCGTGTGCGCGGACCGTCGAATTCGCAGAAGTAGATTCCCTGCCACGTGCCAAGCACTAGGTCGCCTTCGCTGATGGGAATTGTTTCGGAGGCGCCCACCATGCTGGATTTCAGGTGCGCTGCGCTGTTGCCTTCGAAATGGCAAAACTCGGCGCGGTCGGGAAACGTGTCTTTCAGCGCAAACAGCAGGTCGCGCACCACGTCGGGGTCGGCGTTCTCGTTGATGGAGATTGCGGCGGTGGTGTGCGGGCAATACACGCAGCACAGTCCCTCTATGACCCCCGATTCGCGCACGGCTTGGCGGACCTGTGCGGTAATAGTGACGAACTCGTAGTTTTTCGTGCTCAGCTCGAACTGTTTCATTGTCCCGTTCTCCCATCCACAGGAAGCTGCCCTGTATAAATCTATCATGAACGACGATGAAAAGGCATCAGGTATGCCGGTGTCCCCAGATCCGTTTCGCAGCGGTTCCACCATTCGGGCAGCATGCCTTTGTTCTTATGGCCAAGATGGCATGTGTCAGACTTTGTCATTCAGGCGTAAGAAGGCCTTTAGCATACGTACAGTACAATAGGCTTACGTAGAGGGACGTTTTTGAAAGGTGGGGTCTATTATGAAGAAGTCGATCGTTGTCGTGTGCGCATGTGCGTGCGCCATGGCAAGATGCGGTGGCACCATGGCAAGATGCGGCTATATCCCTAGGAAGGCTTTCCACTTGGGCATGTCGCGTTCGGCTTGCGCTTCTCCCAGATCGTAGTTGCGCAAGAGCAGCTCCACGTCGGTGGTGCTGTTTTCGCAGAGCTGGTTTTCAGCGTACACCACCATGGCGCG
>JAFUCW010000458.1 GCA_017459485.1 Eggerthellaceae bacterium
GTATATCTCCCCAGGGTATACATCCGTGCTGTCCTGCATGTATTTGAGGAAATGCTGCTTGTCCCATTCGTCCTCGAAGAGTATTTGGCGTCCGACTCCGCGAATGATGACGTGGTAGACGTCCCCTTCGCTTTGTTTTCGTTTGGTTCGTGGCACAGAGCCCCCCTTGCATCATCTGTGCATTCTATTATACGCAAGACAAAACCCCTATGCAAGACAAAACCCCCGCCCCTTTGTCTTTTTGCCTTTGTCTTTTTGCCCCTTTGTCTTTTGGGCGTCCTATCCGTGACGCGCTGCTTTGCAGGGCTTTGTCCGCCCGCTCCTGCGTTCTTCCACTACAATACGAAGGTACCAATACAGGTGCTTACCTGAAGACACACACAAAGGAGCGACTGTGGACCGTGACACGCTTTCTAAGCTGGAGCAGCTCAACCAGCTGTCCTTAAGCCCCGAAGAGCAAGACGACATGCTGGCCTTTTTTGCTGCCCGCGAAGGAGACTGGGATGCGTTGGCGCGCATCGACACCGAAAACGTGGAGCGCATGGTGCACGTGCGGCCCATGGTGAATGTTCTACGGGAGGACGTCGCTGCCCAGCCCTTCGCCCGCGAGGACCTGCTTGCGCAGGCGCCGGAGTCCATGGACGGGTACTGGCAAGTGCCCCAGGTCTAGTAACGGGGAGGGCGTCATGCGTGAAAACACCCTGTTCGTCGCCGAGAATTCTGCGGAAAAGGCCACAAGGGGCCAGCTGTCCGTTGGCCTTGACGACCTTATCCTGACCCAAGACATGCCTACGTCTGCCGGTTCGAGGATGCTGGACGGCTTCAAGAGCCTGTTCGCCGCCCGCGTCGACGAACGCCTGCGGGAAGCGGGCCACCACAGTGTCGGGAAGGTGAACGTTGGCGAGTTCGGTTTCGATTTCATGGGCGAGACGTCCTACTTCGGCCCGGTAGCGGATGCCAACGGGCATCTGTCCATCGCCGCTTCCCAGCTGCTTGCGAACTCCGTCGTGGATGCGGTGGTGGGTCTGGACGTGAACGGCACCCAGGCCCGCGCGGCGGCGTTGGCCGGGCATGTCCACCTGAAGCCCACGTACGGCTGCGTGTCCCGGTTCGGTACCGTCGCTGTTGCCTGCTCCGGGGAAACCGTTGACATCACGGCTCGGTCGGCAGAAGACGTGCAGCGTCTGCTCGACGTGCTGGCTGGCCACGACGACTCGGACGGCACGTCGCTTACTCAGGAAGAGTGCGTGCGGCTCACGTCGGACGGATTCGCGGGAGCTTCATCGGCGGGCGAGGCCGTCGCTGCCCCCCTCACGCACGTGAAAGTGGCACGCGGGCTTGCGAACACCGCCGACGAAGAAACCCGGCAGCTTCTGGATGCTGCTGCCGGCGTTCTGGAGGCACAGGGCGTTGCCGTAATGGACATCTCCCCTGAAACCGACGAGCTCTTGGGCGTTGCCAACGTTGCCTGGAACATCCTTATGTGTGCGGAGCTATGCAACAACGTGAACCGTTACGAAGGCATGAAGTACGGCTATCAAGCGGAACAATGCCAGACCATCGACGAACTCTACACCAGGTCCCGCACGGAAGCTTTCGGACGTCTAACCAAGACCGCCATTCTCTACGGCTCCGAAGTGCTTGCCACAGGCAACTACGAACGCTGCTACGACAAGGCCTTGCGCATCCGTCGCCTTGTGGTGGACGCCCTTTCGCGCGAGCTTGCCCCGGTGGGCGCATCCGGGCAGGAAACCGGCCAATGCGCGCTGCTTCTTCCCGTATGCGCCAAGCGCTCCTATTCTACGGCGGACGTCGAAGCGAACCCATACCTTGCATTCGAGGAGAACCGTTTCACCGCTCCTGCGGCCATAAGCGGCCTGCCCGCAGTCGTGGCAGGCGGCGTGCAGTTGATGGGCTTGGCCTTCGCAGACGCCGTGCTGCTGCAGACGGCCGACGTTTTAGCTTCTGCTGCTGGAAAGGAGGCCTAACCCATGACCGCCTACGAAACCGTAATCGGCCTTGAGGTCCACGTCGAGTTGGCCACTA
>JAFUCW010000459.1 GCA_017459485.1 Eggerthellaceae bacterium
CACCTAAGACCCTAGATTGGGTGCGATAGCCACTTGCAGCGTAACTGTCAGCTCGCACGAATAAGCGCCGATCGTCAGAAACAGCGCAATAATGATGAAGCTGTTATGACAAGGCTTCGTTCTTGGAGCGCAAATAATCCGCAAGAAATGGCACGGCAAAAACGAGTTCGCCACGCCTAGGCGACTCAACTATCCCAGCATCGATCATGCGCGCCCGATACGGCTGGAATCGAGAGTCGCTCATGCCCATGCGCTCTAACAAGTCTGCGACTTTACTCGGCCCGTCATCCTGCGACATGGCGTCAAGCAGAAGCCTGTCCTTATCCGATAGCGGAGCAAGGATGGGAGAGAAAACATTGTCCTCGAAATCGGAGCGGGCAGATCTGATCGCCTGCTTCAACACTGACGCGTCCACGGCATGCGAGCCTTCCGCATAGCGCACGATGTAGAAGCCAATAAGCTGCATGAGATAAGGAAAGCCTGCCGCTTCATGGGATGCGGAATCGAGAATATCTTGGCTGCATGTAAGCCCAAGCTGTTCGAAGGCGCTTGCGTAATACGCCCGAACCTCCTGGTTGGAAATGGGTCCCAGTTTGATCTTCTGCGCACGATTGAGAAATGTAAGCACCGAATCGTTAAGCACGCTTGATACCGCATGCGGCAAACCGGCCATACACATCGCAATGCTTCTTTCGTCTCCGACAAGGTTCTGGTATGTGGTTGCAAGCTGCCGCATCTTCTCCGATGTTTTCACTTCGTCAACAAGGACAAGTACGCCTTTGCCGCTTTCTTCGAGTTTCTGGCATAGCAGATCAAGCTTAACCCGGAACCCGTAGTTGCGCTGGGTCGTCTCGGTAAATGTGAGACCAACGGAAAAACCGAGCGCACCTGCGCTGAAGCCCTTAACTGGCCTCTTGCGCTCCTGTACATACGGGGAGCCTTTAAGCTGTATGAGCTCAATGACTTCTTCGAGCATATCCTCGTTGTGGCTGACTCTTGCAACAACATAACCCTCTTGCTTTGCACGCTCTTCAACCTCTAGAAGAAGTGCGGTCTTGCCCATGCCGCGCTGTCCAAGGATGAGCGTGCACCTTTCTCGTGCGCCCGTTGCAGTGTGCAGTCCATTCAAAATTGATTCGATTTCGATATCGCGTCCCACAATTCGAGACGGACGACTGCCAAAAGTAGGATGGAAGAGAGGTGCGTCAACCATAAGCTCACCTTTTCATGATTCTTAATGATTCTTTATGATTGTACATGATTCTTCATGATTCTTCATGATTACATGTGATTCGTTGATGCATGTCACGATGCGGGCCTTCGTTTACTCACGGCCAATCATGCGCAATGCCGACATCTTCTGCAAACGCGGCATCTCGTCGCCAGCCTGCCCCTGCCATCCTGCAATTTGGGCGCTTCGTCATGTTCGGGCGGCCAGCCTTTAAGGAGATTGCCTATGAACGCTCAAAGGTGCATTTCAGCTTCTATACGCCAGGAGGCGAAATGATCCCCTCCATCGGGGCAGCGGACATCCCTTATGCAGGAGAGATTTCTTCCTGCGACGTTGGCCCAGGCGATGCTTTCACCGTGTTGTGCGGATGTCTGGAAATGCTTGGCTACGAGATTGACTCCTTCGGAATCACCTTTGTCGGCAACATCGACCCCGACACGTTCGACTACAGCATGGGAATGCATGACTACAGCAGCAAGTATTCAGTCGTTGGGCAGCCCACCCTTGAGGAATCTGCCGCCGCTGCAGCCAACGTTCACCCCGCTTAATCACCTTTCTCGCAGGAGGACTGATAAGCGATTTAAGAAAAACAGTCGTATCAATGATCAAATAAATTAACTACGGCGAGGCAACAGGCACGGCAATAACGAGTAGTTCGCGATAGGTTGCCACAGCAGTTGCCGATTTTCTAGTTTGTCAGACCTTATGCCCTGACGAATGGCGCGTAACATTTCTATATGACAAAACGGACCAGGGAGTCTTCCCCGGCCCGAGCATTTCTGGTGGGCGTTGCAGGATTTGAACCTGCGACCTACTGCTTGTAAGGCAGTTGCGCTCCCGCTGCGCCAAACGCCCAAAACGTAAGCGAAATTATCCCCTAAATAGCGCCTTGTCGCAAGAACGAATACACAAGATTACGCAGACCCTACAGGCGCACGGCCGCGCCACGGCCGCGCATTGCCGCGCATTGCCGCACGGCCGCGCATGGCCGCTCTTGGCATCCCTTGATGCGAGGCATAAAGCCAAGCACCCCTCTAGCGCGCGAGCATGTCCTCGACCAGCTGGGTACCGCCCTTTTCGTCGAGCGCGCCCGTGAAAGCCGTGAGCACGTTGCCCTCTTTGTCGAGCGCAAACATGGTAGGCAGATAGCGAATCTGACACGTAGTCACCGCTTCGCCAGTCATGTCGAAATACACCGGATATGTGTAGTCGCCCTCTTCAAGCCAATCACGGGCGATGCTGGGGGTGTCTCGCCCGTCGCTTGCAGAATCGATCATGACGAAGTTCACGCGGTCGCCGTACGTATCGTAGAGTTCCTGGATGAGCGGCGCTTCGGCGTTGCACGGCGGGCACCATGTTGCCCAGAACCCCACAAGCGTCGGCTTTCCATGGAAGCTGGACAGCTTCACTGCCTCATTCTGCTGGTCTACGATGGTGAAGTCCGGAAGTGGCACCGGCTCCTCCTCCGAAGAACCGTTTTCCTCTCCCGAAGACCCGGCATCTGAAGCACTGTCGTCCACGGCGGGTGATTGCGCAGGCGCAGAAGCACCCTGTGCCGACACACCCGTCTCCGACGCTTCACTAGAATCTCCGGACGCGGACAGAGAGGCGGAAGCCCCTTCGGCATCCGCCGAGACAGCAGACGTCCCAGAAGGCGCCAACTCCGCCACGCCCTGTTGCACACCCAGCGTGTTGTACGCCACCACGGCGACGACAAGAACCGCCACCAATGCTGCCGCAACGCCAATCAATCCCTTTTTGTTTTCCATGGCAATGTCTACCTTTCTACACGGACAAGAGCGAAAGGAAACGCCCTAGCTGCCCTGTGGCCATGAGCACGCCCACCACCACAAGCAGCACGCCGCACACCACATTGATAACCTGGTAATGCTTCTTCACCCAGGTGAACGCTCCCTCAAGCTGGTCGATAAGAAGCGCTGAAATAACGAACGGCACGCCCAAACCCAGCGAATAGCACACCAGCAGGATAACACCTTGCACCGTCGACCCCGACGCAGCAGCCATCGAAAGCGCAGAGCCCAGGAATGCACCCACGCACGGCGTCCACCCTATAGCGAACACGACGCCGAACAGAAACGACGAAAAAGGCCCGCGAACAGGACGATCCATGTTGGGGCGCAACGTCTTTTGCAACGCAGGAATCTTCACCACGCCTGCGAAATGGAGCCCGAAGAAGACCACGACGAGTCCGCACACCACATTGA
>JAFUCW010000460.1 GCA_017459485.1 Eggerthellaceae bacterium
AGGGCGTGCAGCAGGCGCTGCTCAAGATCGTCGAAGGCTGCGAAGCGTCCGTGCCCCCGCAGGGCGGACGCAAGCATCCGCAGCAAGAGCTCATCCACATCGACACCACCAACATCCTGTTCATACTCGGCGGCGCATTCGTCGGGCTGACCGATATCATCGCCAACCGCGTGGGCAAATCCGGCATGGGCTTCAATGCCGACATTCCCGAATCCAAGAAGCACGAAGATGCCGAATTGCTTGCCCAGGTTCTTCCCGAGGACTTGAACACGTTTGGCATGATCCCCGAGTTCGTCGGACGCAGTCCTGTCATCACCAACCTGACCGAGCTTTCGGAAGAGGATCTCGTGCGCATTCTCACCGAACCGAAAAACGCCCTTGCGAAGCAGTACAAGCGCATGTTCGAGTTCGAAGACAGCGAGCTCCACATTGACGAAGATGCGCTCCGCTCCATTGCCAAGAAGGCCGTCGACCAGCGCACCGGTGCCCGTGGCTTGCGTTCCATCCTGGAAAGCGTGCTCATGGACGTGATGTACGACCTTCCCGAGCACAAGGGCCACACCATCGTGGAGCTTCGCGCATCGGACATCGAGGAGCAGACCAAGCTCGAAATCAGGAAGGCAACCGCGAAGGCCAGGGCTGCTTCGTAGCGCAATTCCCGTAGAGGGAGCGTTCTCCAGAAAGAATCTGTGAATTCGCCTGTTCTTGTTGCCCAGCAGGCTCGTTGGGCATGCTCGATACTTTAGAATGTCAAAAAGAGTGCACGAGGAGCAAGGAGCGTTTAGATGGCCTTGAACGACATGGCGAAAACCTATGACGCGCAGGAAGTGGAAGAGCGCATTCTGCACAAGTGGCTTGAGGGCGGCTGGTACGGCCGCAGCGCTGGTGAAGGCGACTGCACGGTGGTGATTCCTCCGCCGAACGTGACGGGCATGCTCCACATGGGCCATGCGCTCGACGACACGATCCAGGACACGTTCGTGCGGTTCAACCGCATGCGCGGCGTATCGACGCGTTGGATCCTTGGTACCGACCACGCGGGCATCGCCACGCAGACCAAAGTAGACAAGCGCCTCAAGGAACAGGGGATCGACCGTCGCCAGATAGGACGAGACAAGTTCCTCGAAGCGTGCTGGGACTGGACGCGCGAGTTCGGCGGGATCATCGTCGAGCAGATCAAGCGCATGGGATGCTCGGTCGACTTTTCGGACGAGAAGTTCACGATGGACCCCGACTACGCACGTGCGGTGCGCAAGGTGTCTTGCGACTGGTCCCACGATGGCCTGATCTACCGGGGCAAGCGCATTGTGAACTGGTGCCCAAGCTGCACGACGGCCATTTCCGACGACGAGGCGGAATACCAGGACGAAAACGGCCATTTGTGGCATTTGCGCTATCCGCTCAAAGAGCCGGTCAACGGCATCGAGTACATCACCGTGGCAACCACGCGCCCTGAGACGATGCTCGGCGACACGGGCGTCGCGGTTTCTCCCGAAGACCCGGACAAGGCCGCATTCGTGGGGGCAACCGTGGTGCTTCCCATTGTGAATCGCGAGAGTCCCATTTTCTCCGACTGGCCTGTGGACGCCGGCTTCGGCAGCGGATTCGTCAAGGTCACGCCCGCTCACGACCCCAACGACTACGCCATGGGCCAGGCCCATGACCTTCCCCAGGTCAACATCTTCGACGAGCATGCCGTGGTGGTCGAAGGCTACGGTGAGTTCAGCGGCATGACGCGCGAGGAATGCAGGGAGGCCGTGCTTGCCTGGTTCGAGCGCGAAGGCCTGCTTGACCATGTGGATGACCATGGCCATTCGGTCATGCATTGCTACCGCTGCGATTCCTCGCTCGAGCCATGGCTGTCCGAGCAGTGGTTCGTCGCGGTCGACAAGCTCAAGGGACCAGCAACCGACGTGGTCGCATCCGGCAAGGTGACGTTCCATCCGCAACGATGGACGCAGACGTACCTGACGTGGATGGAAAACCTCAAGGACTGGTGCATTTCCCGCCAGCTGTGGTGGGGGCACCGCATCCCGGTCTTTTACTGCGACGAGTGCGGATGGGAAGACGCGCTGGAGCATGACGTTGACAAGTGCCCGAAATGCGGTTCGGCGGTGCGTCAGGACGAAGACGTTCTTGACACGTGGTTCTCGAGCCAGCTGTGGACGTTCGCCACGCAGGGATGGCCCGAATCTCCCGACCAGATGGTGGGCCACC
>JAFUCW010000461.1 GCA_017459485.1 Eggerthellaceae bacterium
CCGGGACGGCGAAGGCACGCAACTACTACGAGATGTCCCTTGAAAACAGCCGCAAGCAAGACATTGCGGAAAAGGACGTTATCGTGGGAACGTCGGCTGCTTCTGCTGCGAAAACCGTCATGAGCGCGAAGGTTTCCGCTGGCTGGTACTACATCGAAGTGGAAGACGGCGAGCGCTTCACGAACAAGACCTACACGATCAAGGCGACCTTTGCAGCAGCGACCACAGCGACTTCCACCAAGCCAGCACCCGCGACCACGCCCCAGAACGCCTCCGCATCGAAATGGAGCCGCTTGGCAGGCTCTGGCGCCCTTGACACCATGCGCAAGATCGTCCAGGCCGGTTGGGCCAACAACTCGGGCGGCACGGTTGTCATCGCCACCAAAGGCGGGCACTACGATGCTCTTTCCGCAGCAGGTGTTGCCGGCGTGGAGCGTGCACCCATCCTGCTGACCGATAAGAACACCCTTTCGTCCCAGACCAGGGCAGAGCTCGTGCGCATCAAGCCTCGCAAGGTCATCATCGTCGGTGGTACGGGTGCGATTTCGGCTGCCGTGGCCAACCAGATCAAAGCTGCCACCGGCGTTACTCCCAAGCGCATCTTCGGCGCCACCGCTTCCGACACGGCAAACGCCCTTAACATGGCCTACGAGGACAAATGGCGCGGCGAAACGGCGTTCCTGGTCACTCAGAAGTCCTATCACGACGCGCTTTCGATCGCCCCTATCGCTTATGCGAAGAAGATGCCCATCTTCCTGGCGAAAGACGCCAACACCATCGACCATGCCACGCTTCGCGCCATGGACGAATGCGACATCGATAACGTCATCATCGTGGGAGGGCCCGTTGCAGTGTCCAAGAAGGTCGAAAACATCCTTCGCGCAAACGACATGTCCGTGAAGCGTCTTGCAGGATCGAACGCGTACACGACCTCCAAGGCGGTTGCGCAATGGGGTGTCACCCAGGGCTTGAGCGCCAACAAGATGGGCGTTGCCACCACGAACGGATACCACGATGCGGTGTGTGGGGCGGCCCTGTGTGGCAAGAGTGCCTCGGTGCTGGTGCTCGCCGACGACAAGAACAGCGCAAACAGCTCCGTTGCCAAGACCTACAAGTCCAAGATTGCGCGCGGCTACGTCTTCGGCGGCGAGCTTGCCGTGGGCAAGAAGACCTACGACGCCTTCAACGCTGCGACCAGGTAGCCGGCTGGTAGGGGCCTTTCGGGGCCCCGGTGGTGAAAGCCATCATCCCCAAGGGGCCCAAGGGGCGCATCCGCCAAGGTGCGCCCTTTCTGCTAAGGGGCGTACCCCCCTTTATGCAAACAGAGCGGCTTGGTACGATAAACGGTGTATCTAAGGTGCCTAACTGCGCTGTTCTTCCACGAGAACGTGTTCCGTGCGTAATGGCTGCTCTTGCCCGCAGCGCATGCGGCAAGCCTTTCCTGTATAATATGACTAATCTGGAATTAGAATCTATATTGGTCGAAGGTGATGCGAATGGAATACATACCGCGCCACATCGAAGGGTTGGTCGAGCGCATCGGGGAGTCGTTCAAATGCGTTATGGTGACAGGCGCTCGCCAGACAGGGAAATCTACGCTGGTGAAGCGCCTGTTTCCCCAGAGGCGCTATGTGCCCATAGACGACCCGTTTGTGGAAGAGCAGGCAAACGACGACCCAAACATGTTCATGGCGCTCAACCCGCCGCCGGCAATCTACGACGAAGTGCAGCGGGCGCCTGGTCTATTCAGGTACGTAAAAATAGCCTGCGATGAAACCGACGAGAAAGGGCTGTTCTGCCTTTCAGGCTCGCAGCCGCTCGAGCTCATGGAGCTTGCTTCGGAATCCCTTGCCGGTCGCGTGGGGATTCTGGAGCTCGGGGGGATGTCCCTGCGCGAAATACAGGGTATTGCATTCGATGGGCCGTTCGTCCCTACGATGGATTACCTTCAGGCTCGCTCGAAGGAAACTGTCGTTCCCAAGAACATATGGGAGCTCATTCACAGAGGTGGTTATCCCGAGCTGCAGGACCCTTCTGTCGACTGGCAGGTGTACTTCTCGAGCTATGTGAAAACCTACCTTGAGCGGGACGTGCGAAAAGTGACGGCGGTGCAGAGCCTAGACGATTTCAGGCGATTCATGGTTGCCGTGGCAGCGCGTACGGGGCAGATGCTCAACTACGCCAACGTTGCCGACGAGATTGGCAGGGACCAGAGCACTGTAAAGAAATGGATGTCGATTCTCGAAGCGACAGGCATCGTCTACATCATCGAGCCGTTCACGTCGTCGGTGCTCAAGCGCGTGATAAAGACGCCGAAACTGTATTTTCGCGACACGGGGCTTGCTGCGTATCTTACTCGATGGCTCACGCCCGAAACGCTTGCGAACGGGGCCATGGCGGGTGCCTTCTTCGAGACATACGTGATCAACGAGATTCTGAAATCGTATGCGAACAGAGGCATCGACTATCGTTATGCGATGTCGTACTACCGCGGCAAGGACCGCAGGAAAGTCCGCCGTGATGGCCGTGAAGTCGAGCTAGAGAGTGAAATCGATCTTATACTGGAAAGCGATGGCGTGCTCTATCCGGTGGAGGTGAAGCTTGGGTCGCGGGTGACGGAAGACCAGGCCGCGGCCTTCTCGGTTCTTGACAAAGTGCCCGACAAGCGGCGTGGAACAGGGGCAATTGTGTGCACATGTCCCCAACCGGCTTCGCTAACAGAAAGTGTTTTGCAGATTCCCGTTTGGTATCTATAAGGCGATGCGGCGTCAATTCGGCAAGGGACAGGCTGCACTGCTCTTGACGTTGTGCGTCCCTTTCGCGCAATCACGGCTATACTATGTGCATCAACGTCGCAGAAGGTGTCATGGGCATTTTCGTGAAAGA
>JAFUCW010000462.1 GCA_017459485.1 Eggerthellaceae bacterium
GCAGCGGAGCGGCTGACGCGGAACCATCCCCCAGCGCACCCTCCGGAGCCCCCCCCGCAGCGGCGAGTGGTTCCGCCGTTCGTAGAACGGCGGAACAAGAACTCTCAAGCGCCTCCACACGTTCGGTAAGCGCTTCAATCGTCAGGTCGGACTCAGGGCGCACCATGCGAGTGAGCTCGATCTCGAACGAAAGGCGCGGATTGGTCGCCGTGCGCAAGTCGGACATCAGGTCGCCCAGGACGCCAAGCAGGCGCGCAAGGCGGTCGGGGCCGAACAGCTGCAGCTCGTCGGCAAGCTGCTGACGCTCTGCCTCGGGAATGTCGAGCGCAGCGTCGGTGCCGGCCATACTCATCACGTAGAGATTGCGCGCGTGCTGTGCCATGTCGCGCGCGAACTGGGCAAGGTCGGCGCCAGACTCCACGTAACCGGCCGTCCATGTGAAGCACGTGGCAACGTCGCGCTGACCGATGGCGCGGAAGATTTCGGCCATGTCGGTGGTACCCAGCGAACCAAGAAGATCCTCGGCACCTGCCACGGTCACGTGACCTTCGCCGAACGCGATCAGCTGCTCAAGGGACGTGAGCGCGTTGCGCATGCCGCCTTCAGCACGATGCGCGACAAGCTCAAGAGCATCACCTTCGAACTCCACTCCTTCGGCCACGCACACGGCGCCCAACCGAGAGACAATTTCGTCGTTGGACAGCCGATGGAAGTCGAAGCGCTGGCAGCGCGAATGGATGGTCGCGGGGACTTTCTGGGGATCTGTCGTGCAGAGAATGAACACCACATGGCTCGGCGGCTCTTCGAGCGTCTTCAGCAGCGCGTTGAACGCCGCCGTCGAAAGCATGTGAACTTCGTCGATGATGTAGACCTTGTAGGCACCGCGCGTGGGGGCGAAGTTCACACGGCCGATTATTTCATCACGCACGTTTTCCACGCCGGTGCGGCTGGCAGCGTCAAGCTCGTAGACGTCGGGATGGACGCCCTCGGCAATCCCTAGGCACTCCGAACAGGTTCCATCTGGTTCCGACGTGGGCCCATGCTCGCACAAGAGCGCCTTGGCAAGCAGGCGTGCCGTGGTGGTCTTGCCCGTGCCACGCGGCCCGCAAAACAGGTAGGCATGAGACACCTGGTCGGCGTCGATTGCATTTTTGATCGTGCGCTCGATGTGGTCTTGGCCGACCACGTCCCCAAACACCTGCGGACGATACTTCCTGTACAGAGCTTCGGCCATGGCCTACTTCCCTTCTTCCCGCTTCGACGAGCGGCCCGAGAGCGCCCCTCTTGCCGCACCGATAATGGCAGGCAGCACCGAAATAAAGATGATACCGAGCACGATGGCGCTGAAATGGTCCTGGACGAATGGTACGCCGCCGAAGAAGTAGCCTGCCAGCACAAACACGCTGACCCACGCAATGCCCCCACTGCAGTTGAAGAAGGTGAACTTTGCGAAATTCATGTGGCCGGTACCCGCGATGAACGGAGCGAAGGTGCGAAAAAAGGGCATGAAACGCGTGATGACGATGGTCAGACCGCCGTACTTTTCGAAGAAGTGGTCGAGCTTGGCCATGCGCTCGGGCGTGAGCGCCTTGACCTTGCCCGAGTCGATGATGCGGCTGCCGAAGAACCGCGCA
>JAFUCW010000463.1 GCA_017459485.1 Eggerthellaceae bacterium
CTGTCCAGGCGGGTCGAAAGCGCCGTTCCTTGTGCGTCGATGGTGCGCTCGAGCTCTACGACCTGTTCCACGTCAAGCACGGGCGGCTGCCATTCGTGCAGATGGGGAAGGAGGGCACGATAGGCAACGACAAGCTCGTCGAGCGAGGTGGCAGCGTTCGCAGGGCTTGTGCTAGGAAGCGTCACGCAGGGGAGGCCCGTCGTTTTGTCGCAGTAGCGCGCATAGAGGTCTGCCGCTTTCGCACCCGTGCAAAACACCGCTTCGATGGGGGCGGCTTGCAGCAGGGGTGCGAAGTCGTTGGGGACCACGTCGCGGATCGACGTGTCGGACGCGCCTTCTATCGTGCAGCTGGCCACCACGTCCCACAGCGCAATGTGGTGACGCAGCACCTGGTCGCGCTTGAGGTCGTTGTCGGTGGCGAGCGGCTCGTCGAAAAGCTGTGCCATCACGCGCCAGAACCGGTGGTGCGGGTGGCCATAGTTGAACCCGGTCTCGCGCGATGCGGGCGAAGGGAAACTTCCCAGCACGAGCACGCGTGAGCGCTCGTCGTATACCGGAGGGATTGGGTGGTCGACTCGTTGCGCTTGTGCCACAGGCTCCTCCTACTCCTTGAAAAACAGATGCCGAAATGCTGCAACAGGATGGATGAAGACCATGCGCGGGCCCGCAAAGCGCATGGCGGCGCGCACCTGGGAGCGCATGTCCGGCTCGTAGCAATGCTTGCCGCACTCTTCGCAGGTGACGCCGGCTTCGATGTTCGTGCACCGAAGCGTGCGCTTGATTGCATAGGCGTCAAGGGCAGCGCATTGGGCGCAGGCGCATTCGCCGCAATGGAGACGATGGGTGCGCCCTTCGTGCCCCATGCCCTTGCAATGTATGGCGATCATGTGCGAAACGGTGCGCATTTTGCGCTTGCGCCGTGCGGCTATACGTGGAGAGTCTTCCATGCAGAGTATGATACGGTAAAGAGCATGATTGAGCCAATAACAATCTTTCCGCGCGAAAAAGGCACCGCAGAGCGCGTCTTGCATGCGGTGCGGGAGACGGCGGCTGTGCGCAGGGTCGTTGCAGTTGCCGCCGTTTGGGCGTGCGTGGCGGCAGGCGTGCATGGGTGTGCCCCTTCGGGCGGATCGGTCGAAAGGGCGGATACAGCTGTACGGCAGGAAAGGTTGGGGAGCGAATCGGGTGGGGTGGCGCACGCCGCAGCCCAGGAGATGGAGCTGGATATGGACAACCTACGTGAAATCTACTTTGCAGGCGGATGCTTCTGGGGAGTGGAGGAGTACTTCTCGCGCGTCCCCGGTGTGGCAGATGCGACCAGCGGATACGCGAACGGAACGACCGAAAACCCCAGCTACGAAGAGGTATGCCGCGCCGGAACGGGCCATGCGGAAACGGTGCGCATCGTCTACGACCCATCCGTGATAAGCCTGCAGTCGCTTGCCGAAGCGCTCTTTCGCGTCATCGAGCCGACCAGCGTGAATCGGCAGGGCAACGACCGCGGCGTCCAGTACCGCACGGGAATCTACTACACCGACGATGCGGATCTGCCTGTGCTGCAGGCAGTATACGACGCCGAGCAGGCCAACTACGCGCAGCCACTTGCGGTTGAGCTGGGGCCGCTGCAGAACTTCTACGAGGCCGAAGACTATCATCAGGATTACTTGCGGAAGAACCCGGGTGGGTACTGCCACATCTCCTTCGACAGTCTGGACCTTGTGAAGACCGAGCAGCAAAAAGCTGCAGAGGTCGGCAAAGGCGCGGCGGTGGACCAGGCGACGGGCCAGGCGGATCGGGCGTCGGACCAGGCGGCGCAAGCGGCGGACCAGGCGGCGCAGACCAAGGCGTCTACTGTAGCAAAAGCCACAGAAGGGCAGGGCAGCCTTGCGCAGGCGGCCGCGACAACCGGTGCCTTCGAGTCGTCATGGGCCAAGCCGAGCGACGAAGAGCTGCGTGCAACGTTGACCGGTCTGCAGTACGACGTGACGCAAAACGCCGCCACGGAGCGCGCGTTCACAGGCGAGTACGACCACTTTTTCGAGCGGGGCATCTATGTGGATGTGGTCACGGGCCAGCCTCTGTTCAGCTCGGCAGACAAGTACGACTCCGGCTGCGGATGGCCGGCGTTCACCAAGCCGATCGACGAAGCGGCTTTGGTGGAACGGGAGGACCTGAGCCACTGGATGGTCCGCACCGAGGTGCGCAGCTCCGCAGGCGACAGCCATCTGGGACACGTGTTCGAGGACGGCCCTGCTGAAGCCGGCGGCTTGCGCTACTGCATCAACAGCGCCTCTCTGCGGTTCGTTCCCTTCGACAAAATGGACGAGCAAGGCTATGGAGCCTACAAGAGCCTGTGCTGAACAGCGTGCCTTGTTTTGCTCAATTTAGCCTTGGACATGCATGCCGACGCCATTATTTCACGAGATGCCGCGTTTAAGACGCAGGCGCATGCGCAGATCCCTGTCTTTTCCAGTAGCGAGTACTTCGATTGGCTCGAAAGCGAACGCGGTATTGCTTACGCCGACATACCGTTTGCGTAGAGTATCGCGTTGCTGCAAAGTAGAACCCTGCTGGCCGGCATTGGCTTGCGGCGTTGCGCAAGCACGCCTGCGCGAAAGATCACGTGCAACGTGTCCCACTTGGAGTCCTGTGTGGAGTTTTATCTGGAGTTCTACTGGGGGTCCCGTTTGGGGTCGTAGTAAAAATGGGACAATGTACAAACTGCTTTCGCGCACACATACGCATGTCCCATTTTTACTACGACCCCAAACGGGAGCCAGTCCACAGATAGGATTCCAGATAGGGTTTCTACAGGATACCGCGGTCGAAGGCAGGGTCGTCTGCCCAGAGTTGGACGGTGCCCGTGGCAAGCGTTGCAGGCATGTCGATGATGCGCTGGTTGGCCGATCCTCTGAACTTCAGTCCGACGTCCTTTTCCGCTTCCACGAAGGGGCCTTCCACCAATACGTCCACGCACGAGAGGATGTCTGGTGTGTCAATGGTGCACCGATCGCCCCCGAGCACCAGGTCGTCCCACACGTCGCCTGTGTAGAGCCAGATGGTCTTGTCGGGCAGCTCTTCCTTCACGCGCTTCAAAAACGGCGCGAGCGCTTCCTGATTGGAGGGTTCCATCGGCTCGCCCCCAAGTACGGTCAGGCCCGCGACGTAGGTGGGCTTCAGGCTCTCGATGATCTGGTTCTCGACCTCCCGCGTGAATTCTTCCCCGTACGAGAAATCCCACGTCTCCGGCTGAAAACATCCTGGGCAGGCGTGCGTGCAACCCGACACGAACAGGGTGGTCCTCACGCCCACTCCGTTCGCGATGTCGAAGTATTTGATGTTGCCGTAGTTCATATTGTGGCCCCACGCTCTATTCGGGTCGGCGCGGAGCGCTTGCAGCCCGAAAGCCCCGCGCCTCCCTGAAAGTCGACTACAAGTGCAGCACGCGGTCGCGAATTTCCTCGGTGCGCCCCTGGTTCCAGTACTGCGTACCGATGTATCCGCAGGTGCGCCGCGCCACGTTCATCTTCGACTGGTCGCGGTTGCCGCACTTCGGGCATTCCCACACCAGCTTGCCGGAATCCTCCACCACCTGAATCTCCCCGTCGAAGCCACAGCATTGGCAGTAGTCGGACTTGGTGTTCAGCTCGGCGTACATGATGTGGTCGTAGATGAACTGCATGAGCGAGAGCACGGCTTCGATGTTGTCCTGCATGTCAGGCACTTCCACGTAGGAGATGGCGCCACCGGGGGAAAGCTTCTGGAACTTGGATTCGAATTCCAGCTTCTTGAAGGCGTCGATTTCCTCGGTCACGTGGACGTGGTAGCTGTTGGTGATGTAGCCCTTGTCCGTGATGCCCTCGATCACGCCAAAGCGACGTTGCAGGGCTTTCGCGAACTTGTAGGTGGTCGACTCGAGCGGCGTGCCGTAGAGCGAAAAGTCGATGTTGTGCTTGGCCTTCCATCCGGCGCAGGCGTCGTTCATGTGCTGCATGATCTCCAGCGCGAACGGCGTGGCCTCGGCGTCGGTGTGCGAATGGCCCGTCATGTACTTCACGCACTCATAGAGGCCGGCGTAGCCTAAGGATATGGTGGAGTATCCGCCGAAGAGCAGCTTGTCGATCTTCTCGCCCTTCTCCAGGCGGGCAAGTGCGCCATGCTGCCAGAGGATGGGAGCGGCGTCGGAAAGCGTGCCCTTCAGCCTTTCGTGGCGGCAAAGCAGCGCGCGGTAGCAGAGGTCCAGGCGCTCTTCCATGATCTCCCAGAATTTGTCCATGTCGCCTTCGGACGAAAGCGCCACGTCCACCAGGTTCAACGTGACCACGCCCTGGTTGAAGCGGCCCCAGTACTTCGGCTTGCCGGGTTCGTAGTTGCCGGCGTTGGCCACGTTGTCGTAGCCGTTGCCGCTCCTGTCGGGTGTAAGGAACGAGCGGCATCCCATGCAGGTGTAGCAGTCGCCGTCTCCGTTGCCGTTGATTTTGTACTCGAGCATCTTCTTTTCGGAGATGTAGTCGGGCACCATGCGCTTTGCGGTGCACTTGGCGGCAAGCTTGGTCAAATACCAATACTTGGTGCCTTCGGCCACGTTGTCTTCCTCAAGCGTGTAGATGAGCTTGGGGAAGGCAGGGGTAATCCACACGCCCTCTTCGTTCTTCACGCCCTCGTAGCGCTGGATGAGCATCTCTTCGATGATCAGGGCCAGGTCTTCCTTTTCGCGCTCGTTCTTGGCTTCGTTGAGGTACATGGACACCGTGATGAACGGCGCCTGTCCGTTGGTGGTCATGAGGGTGACCACCTGGTACTGGATGGTTTGGACGCCGCGCTTGATTTCGTCGCGCACGCGGGATTCGACCACTTCCTCGAGCGCCTCGTTAGAGGGCTCGATGCCAAAGGCGTTCATTTCCTCGGTCACCTGACGGCGGATCGTCTGGCGGGACACGTCCACGAAGGGGGCCAGATGCGCCAGCGTGATGGACTGGCCGCCGTATTGGCAGCTGGCCACTTGCGCGATGATCTGCGTGGCGATGTTGCAGGCCGTGGAGAAGCTATGCGGCTTGTCGATGAAGGGGCCCGAGATGACGGTGCCGTTTTGCAGCATGTCTTCGAGGTTCACCAGGTCGCGGTTGTGCATGTGCTGCAGGTA
>JAFUCW010000464.1 GCA_017459485.1 Eggerthellaceae bacterium
ATTCCCGTGGTCAAGGTCGCAGGCTGGGAAGGCGATGACATTTTGGGCACGGTGGCCGCACGCGGCGAGGCGGCGGGCGACAACGTGCTGCTGGTGACCGGAGACAAGGACGCCTGCCAGCTGGTGACGGAAAAGACCCATGTCGTGTCGACCAAGAAGGGCATTTCGGACGTGGTCATCTACGACCCGGAGGGGGTGCGCGAGAAGTACGGGGTTGGGCCTGAGCAGATTCCCGACTACTTGGGACTGATGGGCGACGCGTCCGACAACATTCCCGGCGTGCCGGGAATCGGGCCGAAAAACGCCTCCAAGCTGCTCCAGCAGTACGGCACGATGGAAGGGATCTACGAGCATGTCGACGAGCTGCGCGGCAAGCAGCAGGAAAACATCCGCGACAACAAAGAGGCCGCGTTCCTTTCGCGCACCATTGCAACCATCGTGCGCGATCTTGACTTCGAGCTCGATCTTGATGCCGCCAGTTTCCCCTCCTACACCTCCGAAGAGGTCAACGACGTGTTCGGGAAACTGGGCATGCGCTCGCACCTTGCCAAGGTGCTGGGGCTTATCGGGGGGCAGGCGCCGGCCGAAATATCTCTGGAGCTTGCATGGGAAGGCTACGCGACAGGGGCCGAAGCGGTCGAGAAGGCGCGCACTCTGATCGGCTCTGCCACCGAGGAAGCTCCTGTGGGGCTGGCTTGTTCCGTTGCCGATCAGGCATCGCTTTTCGAAGCGGCAGCGACGCTGGCGGTTGCGGGGGCAGATGGCGCCGCTCTGGTCGTTGGCGACGATGCAATCGGCCTTCTGGCGGAAGCGATCCGCACGGTTCCTTTCGCTTGCGTGGATGCCAAGGCGCTGATCGAGCAGGTGTATCCTCCCGACACGTCACGCGAAGCGCTGCTGTCCGACGACGAGTTGTCTGCCGTGCGCTTTTTTGACTGCGCGCTTGCGTCCTACGTGTTGCAGTCTTCGACGGAGGACTACGGTGTGGGAGCGCTTGCGCAGGCGTATTTGGGAGGGTCGCTTCCTGAAGGCGAGTCCGACGAAGACGAGCTGGTCATCGGCGCGTCGGCCGCCGCAGCTCTGGTGGCGCCGCTTCGCCGTGCACTTGCCGCTGATGGCACTTTGTCAATCTACGACAACATCGACGCCCCGCTTCTTCCCGTGCTTGCGGGCATGGAGCGTGTGGGGGCGGCGCTCGACACCAAAGCGCTTTCCAAGCTTGGGCAGTCCACAGGCGACGACTTGGACCAGCTGGTTTCCCAGATCCACGGGCTTGCGGGCGAGGAGTTCAACATCGACTCGCCCAAGCAGGTGGGCCACATCCTGTTCGAGGTGCTTGGCCTGCCGCCCCTCAAGAAGACCCAGCGCGGCTACTCGACGGACGCGAAAGTGCTCACCGAGCTTTCCGAACAGCATGAGCTGCCCGGCTTGATCCTGCATTACCGCGAACTGGCGAAGATCAAGGGCACCTACATCGACGCGCTGCCCACGCTGCTTGCCGGCGACGCGCGACTCCATACCAGCTTCAACATCACCGTGACCACGACGGGGCGCCTGAGTTCGTCTGACCCCAACCTCCAAAACATTCCCGTGCGCACCGATTTCGGACGCCAGATTCGCGCCTGCTTCGTCCCGCTTGTGCCGGGTCACGTGTTCCTCAGCGCCGACTACAGCCAGATCGAGTTGCGCTTGCTCGCGCACCTTTCCGGCGACGAGCATCTTGTCGCTGCGTTCTGCGAAGGGGAGGACTTCCATGCCGAAACTGCAGCGCGTGTGTTCGGCGTGCCGGTGGCCGAGGTCACTTCGCAGCAGAGAAGCAGAGCGAAGGCAGTGAACTTCGGCATTGTCTACGGACAGCAAGCCTTTGGGCTGTCCCAGAGCCTGCGCATTCCGTTTGGCGAAGCTCAAGAAATGATAGACCGCTATTTCGACGCCTATCCTGGTGTGCGCGCCTATTTGAAGGACGTGGTTGCACAGGCACATGAAACCGGTTTTGCAACCACGATGTTTGGCCGCAAGCGCCATATCCCGGAACTGCGCCGCGGGGGTCCGCAGCGCGCGTTCGGCGAGCGCACGGCAATGAACCACCCGATGCAGGGAAGCGCCGCCGACATCATCAAGATGGCGATGGTTCAGGTGGCGCAGCGCTTGCGCAGCGAATACCCAGAGGCTTTGCTCATGCTGCAAGTTCATGACGAACTTGACCTTTCGGTTCCCGAAGGCCAGGTAGAAGGCGTGTCGAAGATGCTCAAGGACGTTATGGAAAACGTCGTCGAGCTTTCGGTGCCTTTGGTAGTGGACGTGTCGAGCGGTGCAAACTGGGCGGAGGCGCATTAAGCGGTGGGCCTTCGCACGCACACGGCAGGGCTTCCCGCCCGCATTGTAGGCGCCCTTTTTCCACGCGAGCGGGCTTCGTGGGTGGCCTTGATTCTGTATTCCCTGGTCGGTGCGGCAACGTGTGTCGTAGGCATGCGCGTAGTGCGCACCAAATGGTTCTACAGCGGAAACTATCAGGACAATTACTTCTCTGGCATGCAGCCGATCGATGTGCTGTGGTTCGTGCTGCTGTTTGCGGCGGTTCTGCTTGGAACGTGCGTCGTATTGGCCATCTACCGTTTCCTGCTCGAGCGCGTCTCTTTGCGCGATAAGCCAGTCAACACGGCAGTCGTGTTCTGCATTTCCTGGCTAGTGATCTTCGTGTGTTGGGTGCCGTATTTGCTTGCGAACTTCCCCTGCATACTCTTTGCCGACTCCATAGTGATCATCAGGCAAGCTTTGGGGCACAACGCCCTTTCCAGTCATCATCCAATCGCCTACGTGGGCCTCATTGGCCTGTTCCTCAACATCGGAGACACGTTCTTCGACAGCTACATTACCGGCATCGCCCTTTACGCGACCTTCCAGATGGCGCTCATGAGCGGCGTGTTCGCCTATTTGCTTTCGTGGATGGCCGCCCACCGCATTTCCATGCCTGCGGTCATCGTGTTCTGCGCGATGTTTTCGTTGCTCTCCATTTTCCCGATTCATGCGACAAGCATGTGGAAGGACGGACTCTACGCCGTCTTCGTGCTACGCGTGAGCCTCTTGTTGTTCGACGCGGTTGCCTCGCGCGGAGCGGAGCTGGATCGCCCTGCGTTTTTGGTGCGGCTGGCCCTGTGGGGGCTTGCCGTGTGCCTGGTGCGCAGCAATGGCATCTACGTCATGGTGTGCGTGTGGTTGGCGCTGTTCGCTTTATATGCTACGACGCGCCTTCCGCGTAGGTCGTCAGCGTCTGTTGAACCTTCTGCAAGTGGGCAGATTGCACAGGTGCCTTTGCCTTTGGCGGGAAAGGACAGTGCGGCCGGGAAAGCGGATGAGGGAGTTTCCGCACTGGCGTCCCAGCCGGCTATCGCTTCCAGTGCTGCCGTGTCTGCTTCCGAGCCCTTCGCGTACACCGCTTCCGAACCTGCCGCTTTGGAGGCTGCGCCTTCCGCTTCCGAACCCGCGGCATCCACGCCAGTCACCCCCGCGTCGGCGTCCTCTTCTTCGCACTCCAAGAACCCTGTCCGCTTGCGGTGGGGCCTCTATCTGGCGTGCGCTGTGAGCCTGGGGGCTTGGGCGCTTGTGGTCGGTCCGCTCTCGGTGGCGCTCAACGTGCAGACCGAGCCAGTGGAGTCGTACGGCATTCCACTGCAGCAAGTGGCGGCCGTGGTCGTCTACGACGGCGACCTGACCGACGAGCAAAGCCAGTTTCTGGACACCCTCCTTCCTTTAGAGGACTACAAAGAGGAATACATTCCCTGCAGCGTCGACGGAATCAAGTGGGCAGACCATTTCGACACCGAGTTCTTCGACAGCCACCGCCCCGAATTCATGCGGATTTGGGCTGAGGTCGGGCTGCAGAACCCTGGCTTGTACGCGAACGCCTACATTATGGAAAGCTACGAATACTGGAGCTTCGCCGACATCGGGCGCACCTTCAC
>JAFUCW010000465.1 GCA_017459485.1 Eggerthellaceae bacterium
ACGTTTACTAATGGTGTTTAATCAGTTACAATATTTTTTATTCTTCTTGTGGCACGTTATGCATGCCTAACTCACGAAAAGTGAAGTAGCAGAAGGGAGGGGACGCATGCAAGCGGATGCTTGGATTAAACGCATGGTTACCGTATGGCCCTCATTGCCATTCGCTGCCCTTGGATTCATCCTTGCATGGAACATGCTGGCCTTTACCGGTGCGGTATGGGTGTCCTCTCCCGATGTCGACTCAATCTACCGCAAGCAGCAATACATCCTTTCGAACTCCGCCTTCGGTCTCACGTTGCTCGCATTTGCGCTTTTCTCCAAACGTTTTGCGCCGTTTCTCGAAAAGTCGCGTTCGGCAGTCTTGGGAGGCGCCGTTTCGCTTGTCGGCTCTGCGGCAATCATCTTGGTGGGACCCTACTTTTTCTCGGTGGAGCTAGCCTCTGTTGTCGGACCAATTGGCGTACAGATACTCTACTACACAGGATGTGTCCTTGCGGGAGCCGGAAATGCGCTCGTAGTGGAAAAGTGCGCCGAACTCTACGGAAGCGTGTTGCCGCGCAACACTATCGTTCATGCCGCCCAAGCCACTATTACCGCCATTGCGCTCTACTTCATTGCCACAGGTTTCCCCGACTGGCGCTACTCGGGCAGCGGGCCACTGGTCATAGGCGTGGGGGCTTTCCTTACGTTGCCGCTGTTGGGGGGCGTGCTTGCCTCACTGGCCAAACACTCCCCTGAAGCGCGGTTTCAAGCGCACGGTCACTCCGAGCAACCCGACATCCCCCGCCCCTTCTGGCGCATGGTCATCGTCTTGGCGCTCTTGTCTTTTGCCTCGGCCATGGTGGCAGGCTATGCCGATGCAACAGTGCCACTTGCCGACTCGTCCCGCTATGCATCCTTGGGCATTTTGCTCCAGATACCCGTTTCCCTGCTCTTTGTCGCCTTTGCTGCCGCATACCACCCCGAACGGCACAACTTCGGCCGAATCTTCACAGCCATCCTGGTCATCCTTGCTTTTGCCATTGCGCTTGCCGCAACGACAGGACGCTACATTCCCGCCTTCTACCAAATATTGCCTTTTGCAAGCCACGTGTTCGCCTTCACGGTGCGCTGCGTGCTGTTCTTCCTTATCTTCCAGCGACAGGCATCCTCACCTGTTATTTTTGGCTACGGCTACGGCCTCTACACCCTTGCCGACAGCGTGGGTTGGTTCGTCGGGTCGATCCTGTTCCCTGAACTACCGATCACGGTGACAATCGGGGTTAGCGTCGCGCTCGCGTTCCTCTCTTTGGCCAGCGCATTTTTGCTCTTCTCCAGCAAGGACTTCGACGACCTGTTCGAGTCGCAAGAACAAGGGCGCGAAACGTTGTCGAGCTTGATGGAGCGCCGCCTGGATTCGGGCGTGACCACCGACACTCATCGGGGCAAGTTCAGGGTTGCAATCGATATCGTTGCTGACGAGTACGGGCTTTCGCGTCGCGAAAAGGACGTGCTGCGCCATCTGGCCATGGGCCACGACGCCACGCGCATAGCCGAAGAGCTTGGCGTGTCCTGGAACACTGTACGCACCCACACGCGCAACCTCTATGGCAAGCTTGACGTCCACTCCAAGCAAGAGCTCGCGGCACTCGTAGACTCCTACCGCTCGTGAATCGCTGCGATGGAGCGTACTGTCTGCAACACGTGCCCCCGGCATTGCGCACTTGGCGAAGGCCAGGTGGGGCCCTGTCACGCACGCGTTGCGCAAAACGGACGCGTGGTCGCGCAGAACTACGGACGCGCCACTTCCCTTGCGCTCGACCCCGTGGAGAAGAAGCCGTTTTCCCGCTGGATGGAAGGATCCTCTCTTCTTTCCGTGGGCAGCTACGGATGCAACCTTAGCTGCCCGTTTTGCCAGAACCACACCATCTCCCAGGCAGGAAGCCTAGACGTCGCCTGGCAAGACATACGCCCCGAAAGACTCGTTGAGCAGGCCGCCTCCTTGCGCGGACGAGGATGCATAGGCATTGCCTACACCTACAACGAGCTGCTCGTAGGCTGGGAATACGTG
>JAFUCW010000466.1 GCA_017459485.1 Eggerthellaceae bacterium
CGAAAACTCAAGCAGGCCGCATTCGCAGTTGAACAATGCCGTGCTGGAAAGGTAGACCGTGCGCATCTGGCGGCGGCGCCTCTGCTCGAAACGGAAGATTCCAAAGCCCACCAGCGCAATGACTGCCCACCACGCCAGCGTTATGAACACGTCGGCAGGGCCGTCGACGCGTGCGAACCCCAAATACCACCACAACCACAGCAAGAAAAGCGAGACAACTACCGCAGCGCCCAAGACAATGTAGTTGGAACGTTTCATGCGCTCTTATGCCTCCCTGCCTGCTTTGTCGCCCGCCGACGCGGGAACCTGGGGCTGAAGCGTACTAACGGGAACACCGAGCACAGCAGCTTCGCGCGACTCGAGTTCGTAGGAGTACGCACGGCGGAAGAACATGACCACGGCACCGTAGATGGCAGTCGCGATCAGTCCCAGAATGGCGTACCAATGGACCCAGCAGCTTACTGGCTCGTCAAAGACGCCAAGCGGAGTTGCGTCGTCTTCCAGGACTTCTTCTTCAAGGGCAGGAGCAATCAGTTCGCTGGGCTCTTCGCCCGTAACGACCTGCTCGAGGTTCTGCATGCCGGTTGCAACGGCGCCGACCACGGGATTGATGCCTTCTTCGTCGTTCGACGCGTCCGAAGCTTCCGAACTGCTCGACGCCGAAGAAGACCCGGCACCGGCCGTGCTTGACGGAGTGGAAGTAGAGACGCTTGTCGGCGTGGAGACCGTGGTTGGAACAGGGCTGTAGGAAGCGCCGTTGTCGTATGTGTATCCTGCTGCAGGCGCCACATACGTTGCTCCTGCATCGGAGCCGCTGTCTGATTCCGGAGCGCCGGGCTCGTACTGTACGGGCGCCGGGTCGGGCTCCTGGGCGGGAGCGCCGTTGTTTCCGCCGTCAGCGGCACCGCCGTTGGCTGCAGGCGTGTCGCCGGTCTGCGCATTGTTGTTGCCTGCACCGCTGCCAGCGCCATTGTTGTCGCCGTTGGAGGTGTTGGCGCTGCCGTTGTCTATGTTCGGTTCGCCCGTAACGTAGTCGGCATCTATCACCACTACGGGCGTGATCGCCGCAATCTCCAGCGTGCCCAGATCTTCGTAAACCGTGTAGTTCTCCGGTTTGGCGGTCCCGTTCCAGTCGATGCGGTAGCCATTGGACGACGATCCCACACCCACCTGGGCGCCCAGCACCGTGAACGTGGCAGTTTCGCCGTTCACGAATCCGCCGATGGCACCGGCTGCGGTAAGCGGAGTGCCGTCGTCGTCCTTCGAAGCGCTTTCCGTGAACACCGAAAGCGACGCCTTGTCGATCACCAGTTCGCCGTCGATGGTCTCCACGTTGTAGAACGCCGTGACATCGTTGCTGTTGGCGTCGAGGATGCGCACGCTTTCCTTGTCGATGCGCGTGGTGGCTTTGCCGGCGTTGGTCAGAGAACCCGTGAAGCTAGCCTGCCCCGTGCAGCCTTCGGGAAGCCCGTCCCACGTGATGGAGCCGGCGTCAAGGGGCTTGCCGTCGTAGACCTTGCTCGCCGAAGGCGCAATCGCATAGATTGCCTCTTGCGCGGTCGTGACGGTAAGCGTGCCAAGGTCTTCGGTTATTTCGAAGAAGTCCGGATTGCCTGCTTTCCAGATAAGCTCGTACGTGTTGGGCGAAGAGCCCACTTCGGTCTGGCTTCCAACCACGTTGAAGTCGACGTCGAATTCGATCGATTCCTGGTCCAAGACGACTTCGACCGTTGCGGCGTCGCCTTCGTCCCAGCTTCCTTCGTAGGTCAGCGGCGTGCCGTCGTAGGGCTTGGTCGCAGATGGCGTGACCACCTGTACGGGAATCTTCGTGACAGTTAGCGTTGCCGTAGGCAGCTGCGCCTGTTCGTAGAGCGCCGTGACGTCGTTTTCGCCGCGCCAGATGGTATAGCCGGACACCGAGATGGGCGACGAGCCAATTTCGGTCTGGCTGCCTTCGAAGTCAACCGTCAGCACGTCTTCGGGCTGCAGGCCTTCGGTGGTGTACGGCGCGAAATCGAGAGGCGTGGCGTTGTAGGGGCGCGAATTGTCTTCCAGAATGATTGTTGGAGCAGGATAAAGCTGACCAGGGGCAATTTGGCCGTCGTCGACCACAGAGCCTTCTTCGATGATCGTGGTGCCCGTGCTGTCCTGCGGATTGTTGGGATCCGAAGCGGCAATTGCCTCGACCGAAAGGGCGCCGTAGACGAAGCCGCCGTCGATGGAGTAACTGCCCGAGCCGCCGTCGACAGGAAGGGCGCCCAAGTCGTCGAAAGCACCTACCGAGAAGATCTGGTAGCCGTCGTTGGGCACGACCGTGAACGAAACAGGCGAACCAGGCGTCCCGGAACCCGTGCCTTCGACCTGCTGGCCGCCTATTTCATCGACGCAGTTCTGCACCGTAATGGCAACGGTTGCGATATCGGGCAGGTCTTGCTGCTGTTCTGAGGTTTGGTCGCCGTTTGCGTACGCTTCGAACGCTTCGCTTGCTGCATAGACGGCAGACGTAAGCGTGAACACCCTAGTAATGGCGACAAGTATTGAAACTATTTTGCCCGCTGTCGTGTTGGCGAAGCCGAACAAGCGCGCGTAGTTGCTTTTCTTCATGGCACTACCCTTTCAGGCCGCACAAAACTCTTGCTCCCTATCTGAGCAAAACACGCTTTTACGTTTTCTTCGCCGCTGCCGCTTACGCGGTTTCGGTGACTAGACACTAAGACCTACCTCCAAAGAGGCAGGAAAATCCGTTATTATGATACCAGAAAAATGTCTACTTAGGAAGTGGTATTTAGGGTAAATCGCCTTATAAGCTTCATGAAAGGACGCAGCATGGAACGCAGAAATGCCTGGAAGAACTATTCCGCCAAAGACGAAAAAACGCTTGCCAAACTGGCGGATGGGTACATAGAGTTTATCAGCACGTGCAAAACGGAACGCGAATGCGCCGCACGTGCCATGGAGATGGCGCGCAACGCAGGCTACCGTAGCCTTGACGAAGTGCGCAAGGCGGGTGACGGGCTTAAGGCGGGCGACCGCGTGTTCGCCGACTGCGTCGGCAAGGCGGGCATCTTGGTCCAGGTGGGCACGCGCCCGATGGAAGAAGGCTTCAACAGCTTGGGTGCGCACATAGACTCGCCATGCCTGGACAGCAAGCAGA
>JAFUCW010000467.1 GCA_017459485.1 Eggerthellaceae bacterium
GGGAGTTCACCAGACTTATTTCCGAGGCGGCGAAATGGGAAGTCGATCTGCGCAAAGTAGTCGAGATGCTCATCGACCGATCCGGCCTTCTGCGCGCCCTCGAAGACGAGGGTACCGACGAATCTCGTGCACGCGTGGAGAACGTCAAAGAGTTCTTGGGCGTGGTCGACGAGTTCGCCAGCACGCACGACTTTCAAGGTTCCGCCGTTCTACCGAACGGCGAACCGGCCGACGCTGCGGCTTCCGCTGGCACCCAATCTGCTTCCGCTGACGGAGGCTTGCGTACCGAAGTACGCGACGCCTCCGCCGGCGAGACCATCTTGGGCACCAGCGAAACCCTTGCTGACTTTGGCCAAACAGAGGTCTTTTTCGCTGGTCCGACAGAGTCGTTCCAAGGCGAGCCGGTGCGTGTTCTGCGAGGCGATTCGTTGGCAGACTTCATAGAGTGGGTGGCACTGCGCACCGACCTTGACACCATGGCCGAAGACGGTCGCGCGGTGACGCGTATGACCATACACTCCGCCAAGGGTCTCGAATTCGACGTCGTGTTCGTGGCGGGTATGGAAGAGGGAATCTTCCCGCATCTCATGTCCATCACAGACGGGGAAGGCGTCGAAGAGGAACGCAGGCTTGCCTACGTCGCCATTACGCGCGCCCGCAAGCGCCTGTACCTGACGTGCGCCGCCACGCGTTCGCTCTACGGGCAAACCAACGCGAATCCGACGAGCCGCTTCTTGGCCGAAATCCCGCAGGAGCTTCGCAAGACGAGTGGCCTTGGGTCGAGCGGTTTTTCCGGCACCGGCTGGGAAAAACGGGGAAGCCGCCGCGGCATCTCCGGCAGTGGCACGGAAGCGGGGAGCGGGCGCGTGTTCGGCACGTCGAGCGCGTCGGGATCGGGCAACCGCACGCGCACGTTTTCCGCCGAAGACCACAAGAAGGCGGCGGCAGGCGTCACCTTCGCCGTGGGCGATGCGGTGGACCACAAGGTGTTCGGCCGCGGCACGGTGAAGGCCATCGACGGCGACACGCTGGTCATCAAGTTCGTCAAGACCGGCAGCGAAAAGAAGCTGTTGAAAGACTACGCTCCCATCGTCAAGATCGCCACTCCGTAAGCGGGGCTCCAACCCGCCCCTGTTCCACCTCAGAGACGATTTAGCCTGAATGAGTTAAGCCTAGACGAACTAAGGCAATGCAGTTGTGTAATGCCGACTTCTGCCATTGCCTCTTTATCTAGCGTGTAGCAATTCTGCGGATGCCGTCTAGGTTCGAAGCTTCTTCGAGTACCGCAAGCAGGTCGGATGCCTGGTAGAAAGCCCCGCGCTTCGCATTGCCGATCTTCGAAAGAATACCCCGCTCGCAGGCAATATCAACGAGATTGCGAGCAGCTCGGTCGGTTATACCAAGGTGCGACGCAATATAGGCAACGTCGACCACTGGTTGTTCAACAAGGAGCGCGGGCAACCGATGCGATGCGGAGCCTGTCCGGTCGATGTTTGCCAACGCCCAGCTGTCGAGTATCTCGTTCACGTCGGATGCAATGCGCGCTCCAATTACTACAGCGAGTTCGAGTGCATCTGTAAGACATTCGACAATAGGCTCAATCGCCCCGGCATGGTAAACGTTAAGCGCGGTCATGTACGTATCGACATTGTGTAGGAGCCCAGCCGACACAGGCAGCATTGTGTGCAGAAGCACTTCATCTGTGGCAAGCATGCGGTGCAGAAGCGTGCGCCCTGTGCGTCCGTTGCCGTCTGTGAAGGGATGGATGGTTTCGAATTGTGCGTGGAATAGTGCCGCCTTTGCTACCGGTGGAATATCCTGTCGCCTGCCGAATGCCACAAGGTCGTCCAGGCACGCCCTTACGCGATTCGCGTGTGGCGGCACAAACGAAGCCTCATGCGGGCTGTAAGGGGACCCGCCTATCCATACTTGTTCGTTTCGAGGCCCCATCGCTTCATGCGTGTTCTTCATGAGCACGCTGTGGATGTTGCACATGGAGTCGATTTCAATTTCCCCACTCTGCTCAATCGCCTTGCGCATTGCGGCAACATTGCCTGCGATAAGCAGCGCATTGGACGGAACTTTGTCAGAAAGCTCGGCAAGCGCAACGTTTCGTACGCTCGAGGTAAGTCGCTCTATTTGCGAGCTCGACGACGACTCGCTTCGTAAGAGCAACGCGGGAAGCGCCCAGCTGCGTGTTGCCTGTGCAGTATCGAAACGTGCAAGGGAGACCTCCACTTCGGCGATGCGTTGTGCCAACGATGCAGGTATCTCCACAGACAGTGTCGCAATTTCGGCGGGTACTGCCGCCTCGTAAGTTGGCGCAATCTTACGTCTGCGGCTTTTGGGGATGAGCGCCAGACTGTCGGGATTCCGTTCCCACGTGCATGTTTCATATGTAATGCTGGGCCACATTGCAGCTCCTTAGCACCCAATGTTTTTCCTTACGGAAGTGTATTCTATTTCACTTCCGTTAATTGAGCAATACGGGAACTGCGTCGTGCACTATACTAGAGCTGAGCAAAAACCGCGGCGCATAGATCTTTAAGGCGGGCAAGGTCATCAAGCGAAGGGTTCTAGCACAGGGGCGAAGCCATGCAGGCAAACATCGCAAAACTCATCAATAGGCAATAGGACACAAAGGCATCCAACACGACCAGGGAGATGTGACTACGATGCAAAACGTTTCCAAAAAGCACACCGTTATTTATCTCGTTATTGCAAGCCTGCTTATATCCGCATCGCTCGCCCTGGCGCCTTCGTTGCTGGGCAGCGCCTTCGCTGACGATACAGGCACGTCGGGGGGTGTCCCTATAGTTTTGTCAAGCCCTTCTAGTTGTCTTTTTTCACCGAGCAACGGTATTTCGAGGACGTGAAGAGCTGGGCCCCTCCACGGGGGCTGCGCAGTAGGTGTAC
>JAFUCW010000468.1 GCA_017459485.1 Eggerthellaceae bacterium
GGGAGGACTGTCTGAAAGAGGGACTCCACCGAAAGCTACTAGTTGTCCAGCAGGAAATAGAGCGAGTCAGCAGGCTTTCAGAAGCACTTCAGTACCTTGCGAGGCTCTACCTGCTGGCGGCGAAGGGGGACGAACGAAGCGACTTCGTCCTACCTCAGATCAATTCTACCAATTTGTACGCAGTTGAACCGTTTGAGGTAGAGCTCCCCGAATTCTTTGTGCAATAGGTTACGTCGCAATACCTAGACGTGCCCGTCGGGTTCGACTTTGAACGCGGTGGATGTACTGCTGTAGTGCACGTTTATGGGAAGATAGGCCGCTATCTCGATGGTTCTTGCTTGTTTGGCGAAGGAGAATTCGGCATAAGGCGGATAGTTGCGGCAGAGCTGTTAGAGGCGTTATTAAACTACACTAGCGCTCTACCGTTCACCATGGAAGAGGACGCCCCTATGATAAAGCGTGACGACTCCAAGGTGTACACGAGCGCTTTGGCCGATTTGATGATAGAAGGCAAGGTTGGCGCTTGCCCCTGGTGCGGTCGTCCAATGTTGCTCCTTCGCAAGACGAGTAAGCCGTTCTGCCGGCAGTCGCACCAAACTCGGTACAACGAGAAGGCACGCAAGATGCTCGTTGACGGCGCTTCTGTCAACGACGTAATAGCATCGTTTGAGCATATTCAACCCGCGACGATTCGCAATTGGAATCTGGCCAAATAGTGCAAAAACAACTGCCACGTTTAATCTCAGCTAGGGCAAAAGATAACTGTCTTAGAGCATGGCTGCGTGGAACAGCCAGCGGGCGAAGCGGAGTATGTAGCGTAGTGCGGCTGCGGGGTACCCCTTTCCGGCGCGGGCCGCGTGGGGCAACCCGCACCATAATGGACAGTTACTTGCGCGGCCTAATGCGGCAGGTGTCGCCGTCGACGTAGTTGTTCGGGTTCCAGCTGTAGTCGCCGTCGTGGTCGTAGTTGGCAACGTACGGCTTGCCAGCCTTACCGAAGCCTGCGTCTTCGCCACCGAAGCCGACCACGGGGAAGCTCTGCAGGCCCTCGAAGTCGCGCGTCCAGACCTGTTCGCCCAGCTGCAGCTCGGAGGTGGGGACTTCGATTGCGTCCAGGTACTCGCCCAGGCGCTCCTCCTCGGGCATGCGTTTGTCGAAGGCGCGCAGCATCTCGGCAAAGTCGTATTCATCCTGCTCGTGGAAGCCCTCGTACGGGAGCTCGCGGCCTACAATCTTCCAGCCGTCGATGACGTAGACGCCGCTGTCGTCCCCGGCGCCCTTGATGCGCTCGTAGTCGTCGATGCCTACCGAGAGCGACCCTCCGAAGAAGTTGCCGATTACCTGAGCCATGCGCGCCCATCCGTAGCAGTCGGTGGATGGCGGGCGGTAGCCTTGCATCTCGCAGTAGGCAAGGAGCGGCTCGATGGTGTCGCGCCCGCCGTTCCAGTGCAGGTACATGCCGATGCGCTTTTCCGGCGTGGTGATGACTGCTCTGTTTCCCATAGAGATGACCTCCTTTGGTTTCGCCCGCCCCATTGCGGGCCTTCGTGCCTGCGGATGCATCGGGGTTCTCGGGCAGGGGCAAGGGAGGAAGCAAAACCGCTAGGCTTGAGTTTTTGGCCACCGCCTTCGAGCATGCGTCAAAAAGTTTTTGCGGCCCTTGCGCCGCGCGGGGTTCCCGATGAGGCTGGCAGGCTAGAAGGAACCGCTGGGCGCGGGACCCGGGATGGCACATGGGAACAGGGCTGCCACTTCACGATATGCGGCTATTGATGCCCGCTTAAGAGCGTGGTATCATGCAGTAAGAAATTCCTTACTGGTAAGGAGATGACATATGGCTACCGTTCTCGACATGGCGAAGGTAACGTCCAAGGGGCAGGTTACCGTCCCACAAAGCGTGCGCAATGCAATTGACGTTCACGAAGGCGACAAGATCCTGTTCGTGCAGGAAGACGACGGGCGCGTTTCGCTCTACGGTTCAAACATGCAGGTGCTCAAGGCCGCCCAGGACGCCTTCGCAGGGGCCGCGGAAGAGGCCGGCCTCGAAACCATCGACGACGTCGTCGCCCTCGTAAACGAGGTGCGTTCCGAAGGCGTGGCGTAGCGCTATGAGGGTGATGCTCGATTCGAACATCCTCATATCTGCGCTTATCTTCGATTCGCAGCACATCAACGAAGCTGTCGAGGTGGCTTCGCAGGAGGGAAACAGGCTTTTGCTGCCGACCTACGTCATCGGCGAGGTGCGCCGCGTCGTCGAGGCAAAGTGGCCAAACAGGGTTGCCGATGTCGATTTGTTCCTCCAGCTGTTCGACTACGATGAGGTCGAGACTCCCGAAGAGTCCGATGCCGGCGACTTCGACATCCGCGACGCCAAGGACCGCCCTGTCGTACTTTCCGCCATTGCAGGCAATGCAGACATCCTGGTTACGGGCGACAAGGACTTCGCAGACGTCGAAGTCGAGGGACTGAGGATAATGCACCCTGTGCATTTCGCAGGCGAATTCGGCCCTTCGGGCCAGCCTGCTACATAAACCTGAACACCGCCCGGAACAGCCAGCGGGCGAACCTCCAGATGGCTTTGGCTACGCGCATGCCTCGCCACCCCCGCTCTTTCGGCTGCGCACGGCGGCCAGCATCGCGAGGAGCTGCTCCTCGGTGAACTCGATCGACGCCGAGGCGCCCTCGGGCTGCGGAGGGTGCCACTCCATGGCGCCGTCGAAGTACTTGCTCTCGAAGTCGAAGCTGTCCTCCACCTTGGAAAGCGCGGCCTTCTTGGCGTCGGGGTCCACGTCGGCGTAGATGTCGAGCGTCATTGAGACGCTGGCGTGCCCCAGGTAGCTCGCCACCGTGCGCACGTCGCAGCCGTTGGCGATCATCATGGTCGCGAAGGTGTGGCGCAGGTCGTGGAAGGTGCAGTCGAAGCCGTTCATCTTGCAGAACGCGGAGAAGTCCTTGCCGAGCTGTGTGGGGTTGTAGGGGCGGCTTTCGGGCTCCTGCGTCCCTAGGATGAACGGGTCGCCGAAGGGCACGCCGAACTCGAGCGCCTGCTGCTGGGTCGACTTGCGCATCATCGAAAGCAGGTTGTAGATGCTGTCGGTGAGGGGGATGGTGCGTGCGCTGCTTCCGGTCTTGGGCTCCTTCAGATAGAAGCCGCCCCTGCCGTTGCCGAGAGCGTGCGAGACGGTGATGGTGCCGTCTTCTCCCAGGTCTGACCAGCGGAGCGCGCACACCTCGCCGCGGCGCATGCCGGTGGTGAGAGCGAGCTCCACGGCGATCCCGAGCGGCTCGGGCTGGGCCTTGCGCGCAAGCGCCAGCATGCGGGAGCGCTCCTCCCGCGACAAGGCGTTGATGGGGGTCTTCACCCGCTTGGGCGGCTTGCAGTAGTCGCAGGGGTTCTTGGTGATGAGGTCCTGCGCCTCGGCCCACTTGAGCGCCATCTTCAGCAGGCGGAAGGCCTTGGAGCAGGTCTTGGGGGCGTAGCCGTCTGCGGTCATGTCGCTCATCCACTTGCTTACGTCCGGGATGGTGAGGCTGCCCAGCTGCACGTCGCCGATGTACTTCAGGATCTGCTTGGCGTCTCCCCTGTACCCCCGAACGGTCGACGGCTCCAGCGTGCCGTCCTTCTCCCTCACGTCCAGGTACGTTAGCATGAACTCGCTGAGCGTGATGTTGGCGCCGACGGCCCCGCCCTCGAGCTCGAGCTTGACGATAAGCTCGTCGCGCTTCTTCCTGGCCTGCTTTTCGGTGGGTGCGACGATGGTGTGGTAGCTTGGCAGCAGCTCCCCTGTTAGCGGATCCTTGTGGGTGAGTATCACCTCCCACTTGTCCGTGTCGCCGCGCCGCCTGATGCCTCGCGTTGTGTACTTCATTTTCTTTCCGTCCGACCGGTTTTCCACAGCCAATCGTCAACCAACAATGTAACCAACAATTCGACCAACAATTGACCAACAACGCGAAGTTGGAAGCCCTGAAAGGAGAGAAAGCTGAGAACTCAGAGGTTAGAAAAAACACAGGTCAGCGGCTTGCGTCTGCACATCCTGAACACACAGACCCGAAGCCCCTCATAACCCGGAGGTCGTAGGTTCAAATCCTGCCCCCGCGACCAAAAC
>JAFUCW010000469.1 GCA_017459485.1 Eggerthellaceae bacterium
AAAATCGCTATCTGCAGTCAATAACGGCCTTTCCTGCAAAAGCGCTGTTGCTGCGATGATAGCGTCTGATAGCTTGACCTTGTACGCCCGCCTAAGCTCAACCACTCGGTCTTTTACCATGTCGTCCAATGGCAGGATTATGCAGTCGTCCAACAGCTCTCGTATGCTCTTTTCCTCCTCAACCGAAATACCAGGATAAGACAGCAATTCCATTTCGCTAATGACTGAAACTCCGAAGCGCGAATCAAGAAACGGCTCCATGCAGCTGTCTCCTGATAGCAAATTGATTAGGGCATTGGTGTCGGCGATATAGTCAGTTCCACTCACTGCGCATGCCTTTCTGGACAGCCAGGCCGTCTTTCAATCCCTTAAGTGCCCCGAAATGCTTAGCGAGGTTGCCATGGGTTTCCGCTGTGCTTTTGCTGCCCTGGCGGAACAAAAGATAGTCGACGAAGCTCGACACTTCGTCCATGCACTCCTCGGGCAGAAGCTTCAACTGCTTTTCAAGCGTTGCGTACGTCATCTTTGTTCACCTCCTGTTATTACAGAGTTTGCAGTCTTTTTCGTCTTGCATGCACCTATTCCCTGTCAACACGCCCTACGGCGTTAGTTGCCTTCTTCTACGTTGCGGGCAGCGAATTCGTCCTGCAGCGCCTTGAACAGCGGATAGTAGCTGTCTTTTGCGTGCCGCACGATCGACAACGCCACATCCTGGTTGTAGGCATGTGCGAAGTTGCTGCGCTTGCTCATACAGCACCTGGCCTTCCTGGTTGATGGAGGCCAGCAGGGCGGGTTGGACGGGCCCGTCCAGGTCCACCACGTCGAAGCGCAGCAGGGTTCGCAGCTCGTCTTCGGCATCCAGGGCGAACAGCGTGGTGTTGCCGCCTTGGATGGCAAGGTCGATGTCGCTCGTGCGGCGATGCGCGCCGCGGGCGCGCGAGCCATACAGCACCACTTTGCGCACGCCGTGGCGCTGTGCCAGCTGGGCGATTTCGTCGCGCAGGGCCGCAGGCAGGGGCTCTGTAGCGTCCGCCTGGGCGGTGGGTATGTATGCTTCGCTTACCTGCAATGTAGTGTGTACCGTTTCTTTACATGAGCACGCCAAAAGAGACGCAAAAAATGCATCAGTTCATTTTACAGCGCAGCATGGCTACCAACAAGGGCCATTTGGCGAAAGGGCACCAGACCCCATTCGCCATCGCCGCTCAACATCTCAGACAATAGTGGTCGAAGGAGAGCTTGCGCTCTGGTATAGTTGCTACTTCGACAATTGCGGCGGAGGAGACCATGAAGTACGTTAACGCAGGACTGGGGCTTTTGTTTTTCGGGCTGGGGGCGCTGGGGGCCTTTTTGCCGGTGCTACCCACTACCCCGTTTCTTCTGCTGGCGTCGTTCTTCTTCCTGCGCAGTTCGCAGCGGCTTAACGACTGGTTCCGCTCCACCGGGCTGTTCAAGCGCTACCTGGCCAACTACATGGACAACCGGCGCATGACCCTGCGCGGCAAGATCCTCACGGCCGCGCCAGGCATAATCGTGATGAGCATTGTTGCCATCGTGTTCGACAATTGGATTGTGCGCGCGGCCATGATTGCGTTGATCGTTGCCGAGATTGCCTACTTCGCTTTCCGCATCGAAACCGTCAGCACCGAAGACGCTCATGCCTATTCCGCCACGCTGATGGAGGAGTAGGGGGCATTTGGCGCTGTTTGACGTAAGCTGACGCAGGTTCGCAGCCTCCCGTTTCTTCAGCGCGTGTGCCACCCCTCCGCCCCCTGCCGCACTTGACGTACTTTGGGCAAGAACGACGTAACTTGACGAACGCTTTTCGGTGATCTGTGCTATTCTATTTACCAAGCGCCAAGCACCAAGCAACTATAGCAAAGGAGTACGTATGGCACCGATGACGGCACCCATCCCCGCTGAAGAGCTAGACGAACCGAAGCGGATCAAGATTTCGTCCAAGCGGCAGATCACCATTCCCGCAACCACCTATGAGAAGTACGGCTTCGCGGAATATGCCTACCTGGAGGAAACCGAAGAAGGGCTGTTCATCTCTCCGCTGAATCTTGCAAGCGAAGACGAAGAGCTAACCGAACAACTACTGCGCTACCTCATAGACAAAGGTTACGAAGGCGAAGGCTTGATTGCGAGATACAAGGAGATCAAGCCTATGTTCTTCAGCATCCATAAGGCAGTCAAGCGGTCGGAGGAGGACATCGCGGCGGGACGCGTGCGGCCGGCAAAAGAGGTTCAGGAAGAGCTGCGGATGCAATATGGCCTCTGAGGTCACCTTCACGAACAGATTTGAACTGGAGTACAGGGCAATTCTTGTCTACCTCGTCGACTTGGCGGATGTCCCGTCGGCCGCTGGAAAACTCATGGACTCCATCGACAACCTGATTGACCTTCTTTCTTCAACTCCCGAGATCAAAGCCATATCCAAGAAACCGGCGCTTGAGGCGCTCGGTTTGCGCGAATACCTGGTCCGCAGCTACGTTGTGCTCTACCGGATAGAGGGCAGCACGGTTTTCCTCGAGCACATCTTCCACTCCAAGCAGAATTACGAAGCCTACGTGTAACAGACTTTGGGTTGGATTATGGTGCAGTGCGCTCGACTGCCTTTTGGGCTTTGCGGCAGCATCATTTGACGTTAATTGACGTAAGCACTGCCTTTCACGAATTAAAAACAAGAACGTCGGACTTCGTTCTAATTCATGTATTTGGCTTACAAAAGGCCCCGACTTCTCCGTCGCGCCGCTGAAAGATTGGCGCTTTACCGCTTGCGGCCGCCGAGGATGTTGCGGGCGATTTGGTTGAGGATGGTGCGACCCACCTGGTTGATGGTCTTGACCGTTTCGTCGTGCTGCTTCTGGCGAGCCCTCTCTTCGGCGACGCGCTGGCGCTCCGCCTCCTTTTCGGCAGCACGTGCGGCACGTTCGGCAGCTTTTTCGGCTTCGCGCGCAAGCTTTTCCTCTTCCTTGGCCTTCTGCTTCTCCATTTCGGCAATCTGGGCTTCCAGCTCTTTGATGCGCGCGTTTTCTTCTTCCTGCTTGGCGGCTTCCTGCGCTTCTTCGATCAGCTTCTCGTAGGCCGAAATGCTGTCCACTGCTTCGCCGTACTTGGCAACCAGGCTGGTGGAGTTCGCGATCGAAGCATCAATGAGTGCTTCGTCGGGTGCGGCCATCAGGCATTGCGGCGGCAGGATCTTGGCCTGCTGCACCATGGTAGGCACGCCTTCGTCGTCCAGGAAGCTGACCAGCGCCTCGCCTGTGCCCAGCTCGGTAATGACGTCTTCGGTCTTAAACGCTGGGTTTTCCCTGACGCTGGCGGCGGCGGCCTTCACGGCCTTCTGTTCGGCGGGCGTGTAGGCGCGCAGGGCATGCTGCACCTTGTTCGAAAGCTGCGCGAGCACTTCGTTGGGAATGTCGGAAGGGCTTTGGCTGCAGAAGTATACGCCCACGCCCTTGGAGCGCACCAACTTGACCACTTGCACAATCTTATCTAACAGCTCGCTTGGCATGTTGTTGAACAGCAGGTGTGCCTCGTCGAACACGAACACGAACTTGGGCTTTTCCAGGTCACCCACCTCGGGCAACGTTTCGAACAGCTCAGAGAGCATCCACAACAGGAACATGGCATAAAGCTGAGGCTGGTTGATAAGCCTCGTAGCGTTGAGGATGTTCACATAACCTTGGCCGCTTGAGTCGCACGCGAACCAGTCGTTCAGGTCCAACTCTGGCTCGCCGAAGAACTCGGTGCCGCCTTGGTCTTCCACGGCAATCAGCGAACGCAGGATGGACGCCACGGATTGCTTCGCCACGTTGCCGTAGTCCATCTTGAATTCGTCGGCATGGTCGGCCACATAAGTAAGCATGGAGCGCAAATCCTTCAGGTCGATCAGCTCTAGCTGGCGGTCGTCGGCAATACGGAAGACAATATTGAGCACGCCTTCCTGCGTGTCGGTCAGGTCGAGCAGGCGCGCGAGCATGACCGGCCCCATGTCGGAGACCTTCACACGCACGGGAATGCCCTTGCCAGGAGCGCCTGCCATGTTCCAGAACCGACAAGGGCAGCCCTGCAGCCAGGTTTGGGCGTACTCCTTAAGCGGCGCCCACTCCTCCGCCGGCATGGTGTCGTAGTCCTTGCCTTCATAGCCTTCCACGATGCCGAACTTGCCCAGGCGCTTCTGGATGTTTTCGGAGTTTTCACCCGCTTGGGCCATGCCGCCCACATCGCCCTTCACGTCCGCCATGAACACGGGCACTCCCGCCTGCGAAAACGCCTCAATCATTACCTTGATGGTGACGGTCTTGCCCGTGCCCGATGCGCCGGTGATAAGACCGTGGCGGTTCGCTTGGTTCAGCAGGAGATGACATTTGTCCTGGTAGCCGTTGGCCGACGCCATCCAAATGCTGACAGGAGTGTTGTTTGCGTTTCGAACGAGCATGGGAATCCTTTCCCGCGAAGTATTGGTCCAGAGCAATTATAACGGGGATAGGCGTTTTGTGGCGGTAGCCCCTACAGCGAATCGCGCAGGGTACGAAGCTTGTCGGCAACCGCAGGGTCTATGCGTTCTGCCACCTTGTGCTTGACCGCCACCTTGGGCGACTCGTCAAGGCGCGTTTCTTCGTCGAGCAGCTCCGATTCGCGGGAAAAGCCGTTGGACGACATGCGGTCCACTCCCCCGCCGAACACCGTGTCCTGCACGCCGGCATCGGAAGACACGACCACCACCTCCCAGCCGCGTTCGCGCGCGTCGTAGGCAAGCTTTTCAATGCGCTGGTCTGCGGTCACCCCCGCCGAAGTGAAAATCACGCGCACGTCGCCGATGCGTTCGTCGGAACCGGCAGAGAGGCTGTTGTCCCCTCCATCGTAGACGATGATGGCTTCCTCGTAGTCGCGCCCCATGTAGGCAATCGTGTCGTTCAACAGCGCCTCGCGGCTCTTGTTCAGCCGGTCATCAGTGTAGTCGGGATTGTCGCGCAGGTGCGTATAGCGGCTGCCCGAACGCAGCACGTTGTATCCGTCGACGATAAGAAGTTTTTTACGTCTGTTTGCCATGAAAGAATTGTAGCAATCAACCCGCGCAAGTAAACGCCCCCTTCAGTTGACAGGCAAGTCAACATCAAGGAACCGCTAGCCGCCGAACGCCCCCCTTTTCGGGCGTTAGCTCTCCGCCAACCAACTATCCGCTATCCAAAGACAATGTGAGGCGCTTCACACAGTACGGCTCTGACACGTTCGCTTCTGCCTTCTATGCGGTAAGATACACGATGCAACAAAACAAGGAGCAAGTTTTCATGTCAACGAGAAATCCGCTCAACGAGCGCTACCAGAACACCGACGACCGCGCAGGAAAGACGCGCAAAAGCGCGGCTTCCGCCAAACCGGTTTCAAAAGCCGCATCAAGCGTCCATGTGCAAGGCAAGACGAGCGAAGAGCCGAAAGGGCTTTTGGCGCGCGCCACGAAAAGGGCCAACAAAAACGCGTCCAAGAAGCAAAATGCAAGCAAGGAAACCGTGGAGCGTCGCAAAGAGCAGGCGCTGCGTTCGAAGTACTATAACCCCGACACGCCCGAATACAAAAAATGGCGCAAGGTATGGTGGGGCATGCTTGCCGGCGCCATCGCCTGCACGGCACTGTCGTTCTTCGCGAGCGGCACAGACGGCATGACCGGTGTTACCTACGTGTTTATCGTACTTAGCTACGTGCTGCTCATCGGGGCTATTGTGCTCGACTTCACGCATATCAGAAAGCTGCGCAACGAATACCAAGATCGCATGATTGCCGAAGAGAAATCCAAGAAGAACTCCGCCAAGCGCAAGGAAGCCGCCGCCGAAGCGAGGCGCAGCGCCAAGGAGTCCGAAGAAGCTGCCAACCAGGAACAACCCGAAGAGGAGCGCAAGCTCTTCCGCGGTCTTTTCACCCGTAAGCGCGCAAGCGACGCCGTCGCTACGGCAAAAAGCGCTCAGGCGCGCGCCGCAGCGGAAACATCCGATGATGCAGGAAACGACGACGCTCCGTCTGCAGAGTCCCCGGCAGGCACCGACGTCAATGGCTCCGCTGCCGAGACCGCGGGCAAAGAGCGGAAGGGACCGCACGTGAGACTGGTTTCCT
>JAFUCW010000470.1 GCA_017459485.1 Eggerthellaceae bacterium
CAAGGTGGAACGCAGCAAGCTCTCTTCTCTGCAGGCCCAGTATGTCAAGCAGAAGAACGACGCTGACATTGCCGCTTCCGAAGCCGAGCGCATTCGCAACCAGGCAAACGAGACCGCCAAGCGCATGCAGGAGACGTACGACTCGCTTTCCGCCGAAGCGGCAGAGATGCTCGCGGAGCAGCAGGCGGCCATGATCGAGCAGTAGGCTGCCCTTCTGGTGAACATGTCTGATGGCGAGAAGACCGAAGAGCAGGCCGTGGTCCAGCAGCAAGTGGTCCAGGCGGGTCTTGCAGCGACATATGCGCAAACAGGCGACGCAGGTGCCACCGTTGCCGAAGACGCGGGCCAGGCGGTTGCCATAAGCGATATCACGAGCTTCGACGAGTCGACGGGCACAGCGACGCTTTCGGACGGAACCACTGCCACCGTGGTCGGCTACGACGCCAACACCGGCAACGCTATTGTGGACCTTGCGGCGTCGTTCGTGGGCGGCAACTACCAATGGGGCGCCGAAGACCCGACGACGTCTACGTTTGACTGCTCGGGTTTGGTGCAATACGTCTATGCACAAAACGGCATCACGGTAGGCGGGCACAACGACTTGGCCATACTCAATGCCGGTACTGTGGTGGATTCCTCCGAGGCACAGGCGGGCGACATTCTGTGGTGGAACGGACATGTGGCGATCTATGCGGGAGACAACATGATGATCTCTGCCGACAACGAGCAGTATGGTATTACCTACCGCGAGATCTCTCCCGGTGCCACTTATGTGCGCTATTAGCGCTGCGCACAACCATCGGTAGAGCTTTTAGGCGCCCCGGCATAGACCGGGGCGCATGCTTTGCCGCAGGGCTCTTTCCGCAGCGGGGAGGCTGCCGAAGCCTTGCGGTTTTTCGCTCCGTCGCATCTGACTATCCCTTTTAGGCGAAAAGCGCAAGGAGAGCGTGCGACGCAAGGGCGCTTCACAACCTGCCAACAAGGTGCACACAACTTGATTGACCCTACATATAGGGGTCATGGAGACCTTTGGTTCAAGATGTAGCCTTGACTTGAAAAACCTGTGAGTAAAAACGCATAAGCGCAGCTCAGAAGTGCAGGGGAGTTGATATTCGCAATTTGCCCCGACGCGCCAACACCTCTAAAATTATGCCCAGCATAAACGTAGAAAGATGTTTAGGCGGGAAAATATGAACACTGAACCGATGCAGTTCCCCAGACGTTCATTTGTCGCAGGTGCTGCCACCCTTGGGGCCTTGGCCGTTGCCAACCCTCTTGCTGCTTTCGCAGTCCCTTCTGTCGAAGAGGCCAAACGAGAAGTCGACGCTGCAGTCGCTGCGGTGCAAAGCGCCGAAGCTGCTTCTGCCGAAAAGCAGGCGGAAGTGTCTGCCGCGTATGCCGCTCTCGAAAACATGCAGCAAAGCCTTGACGAGGCTTCGCAGCGCTACACGCAATGCCTTATGGACGAAGAGGCGGCCCGTGCTCGTGTCGAGGAGTGCCAGGGGCGCATCGAAGTCAAGAGCGCTGAAATGGCAGAATTGCAGCAGACGCTTTCCAATCGTGCACGCAGCATTTACCGCACGGGTGGCAATTCGTTCATCGACGTGCTGCTTGGTTCGAGCTCGTTCGAGGAGTTCTCCAACAACTGGAGCATGCTGAACTCCATCACGAACCAGGATGCCGACTACATTTCGGCAACGCGTGCTGCGCGCGAAGAGCTACAAGATGCTCGCAAGGAGCTAGAAGTTCAAGAGAAGATCGCGCAGGACAACGTTACGGAGGCCGAGCGCATTCGCGCCGAGGCAGAGGCCACCGTTGCCGAAATGCAAGCCATCTACGACTCTCTGTCCGACGAAGCGGCGGCGTTGCTCGAGCAAGAGCGTGCTGCCCGCGATGCCGAGGATTCCGCACGCACCAACCTTGCCACGGCGGAAGCCGAAGAGGAGCGCAGGCGCGAAGAAGAGCGCTTGGCTGCCGAACGCGCCGCGGCCGAAGCGGCGGCAGCGGCTGCTGCAGCGGCGGCCCAGCAGCAGGCGGCTGCTGCGGCTGCTGCAAGCGGTGGTGCGGTCGCGGCAGCTGACACGGTCTCCACGGTAGCCGCAGCTCCTGCGGCATCGGCTTCGGTTGCCTACGAAGGCGGCAGCGACATCGTCAGCCGCGCGCGGGCCTGTTTAGGTGCACCGTATGTTTGGGGTGCCGTGGGCCCCTACGGCTACGACTGCTCTGGTCTGGTGAGCTACTGCTACCTGGGCCGCCACGAGCGCCTGGGCACGACGTACACGTTTATGGGCTATCCGCAGGTTTCGAACCCGCAGCCGGGCGACATCTGCACGCACTCAAGCCATTGCGGCATCTACATCGGCGACGGTCAGATGATTCATGCAGCAACCTATGGCGTCGGTGTGATCGTCGGCCCTGTTCAGGCAGGCATGATCATCGTTCGTCCTTAGCTGTCTTTCTGAAGATTGAGCGCAGCAACATATCGAAACAGCGCATCGCATTGCGATGGGTGTTTGTAGTGCTCATGGCTGCGTTCATCTTCTTCATGAGCGCTCGGAGCGCAGGAGAGCTTTCCGCTAGTTTTCTCGGCCAGTTGAAATCCCAGTTGAACGCCGTTGTCAACGGCGTGTTGGGCACTTCGGGCGACCCGATGAGCACGGTGGCGCATTTTTGCGAGTACCTTGTCTTCGGGGCTCTGCTCGTTAACGCCTTGCGAAGCCATATGCCTCTTGGCCGGGCAGCTGCAGTTGCCATTGCATGTGCGAGTGCCTATGGCGTCTCCGACGAGATTCACCAGATATTCGTGAAGGGACGCTATTGCGACGTGGCGGACTGGGCTACGGACACGCTCGGGGCTTGCCTGGGGGCGTTGTGCGCATGGAGGGTTTTGCGCAATCGCCTGAAACGGCACTACGGGCAGCCTCCGGCTTCAGGCTAGGTCGTTTGCACTCGATGCACACGGCCCGATTGTTGCTTGCAGGGACGTGCGCGTGTTGCAACGAGAAGGCCCGCGTACTCCTGCTCTTTGGCACGGTGCGTTCCCTTTGGACTTTGCCCGACACATATCTCTAATCTAGTATCATGAGCAGGTATGCAGTTTCGAGTTAAGGAACCATCCTATGGCATCTCATGTAACAGAGCGCGACGTGCGCCGCATTGCGGAGTATACGCGTATCGGGTTGACTGACGACGAACTTCCCCAGATGACGGAAGACCTGAACAACATCATCGAAAGCCTCAAGCCCATCACCGAATACGACCTGGAGGGTGTGGAGCCCCCGTTCCATCCGATTGGCGACCTGTCCAACGTTATGCGCGACGACGTGGAGGGGACAAGCTTCACCCAGGAAGAAGCCTTGGCGAACGCTCCTGCCGTTCAAGATGGCAGTTTCTTGATCCCCTCCATTCTAGGCGGGGGTGATGCGTAATGGTCGGTTTCGACTTCAAAGATCTTTCGGCCGAAGCAATCCGTTTTGGCCTTGCTGCCAAGGATTTCAGTGCACGGGAACTTGCCGAGGCGGCGCTTGAGCGGGTGGCATCCGTCGACGAACAGGTGAACGCCTTCCTGCAGGTAACGCCTGATGCGGCCCTTGCGGCGGCGGAGGCGGTCGATGCGGCGGTTGCGTCGGGGAACTTGGATACTTTGGGTCCGCTTGCGGGCGTTCCGGTAGCGTTCAAGGACAACATGAACTTGCTGGGTACGCGCACCACGTGCGGATCTCGCATGCTCGAAACCTACAAGAGCGCCTACACTGCCACGTGCGTGCAGCGCATCCTGGACGCAGGTGGCCTGCCTATGGGCAAGCTCAACATGGACGAGTTCGCCTTCGGGTCTTCCACCGAAACGAGCGCGTTTGGCACGACCAAGAACCCTTGGGACTTGGAGCGCGTGCCGGGCGGTTCGTCGGGCGGAAGTGCAGCGGCAGTCGCGTCGGGCATGGTGCCTATCACGCTGGGGTCCGACACCGGAGGATCCATCCGCCAACCTGCAAGCTTCTGTGGCGTGGTGGGCGTGAAGCCCACTTACGGCTTGGTCAGTCGCTACGGGGTGGTGGCGTTCGGCAGTTCGCTCGACCAGGTGGGCCCCTTTGCGCGCACCGTGCGTGACGCGGCACTGGCGTTGAACGCGCTGGTGGGCCACGACCCCCTGGACTGCACTAGCCAGCCGTGTGCAACTGACTTCACTGCCAACCTGGACGAAGGTGTGGAGGGCATGCGCATTGGCGTGGTGCCCGAGTTCATGACCGCTCAGGGCCTGGAGCCCGAAGTGGGCGAAGCGGTGCTGGGTGCTATCGAAAAGCTGGCGGCCCTAGGTGCGGAAATCGTCGAAATCGAGTTGCCCAATGCGGCAGCCGCCATGAGTGCCTACTACGTCATTGGGCCCTGCGAAGCGTTTTCGAACTTGAGCCGCTTCGATTCCGTGCGTTACGGCTACCGCGACCCGGGTCACGCGGATCTGGGCAGTCAGTACGAAGCCAGCCGCAGCGCCGGATTCGGGCCGGAGGCACGTAGGCGCATCATGCTAGGGAGCTATCTGCTTTCCGCAGGCGTCTACGACACCTACTACTACCCGGCGCAGCAGGTGCGCACGTTGATCACCGACGACTACCGCATGGCGTTCGGTGAATGCGACTGCATCCTGGCGCCCACCAGTCCGCGCACGGCGTTCAAGTTCGGCGAGATATCCGACCCGACCACTATGCATCTTTCGGACATCTTCACCATTTCCATCAACATTGCAGGAAACGGGGGCATGAGCATGCCATTGGGTCTGGGAAGCGACAGCGGCTTGCCCGTTTCCGCTCAGCTGATCTGCCCTTGGTTCAAAGACGAGAACATGCTGCGCGTGGCTGCGGCCCTCGAACGCGAATACGGCACGGCGCCAATAGCTCCCGCATTCACCGACGCTGTGGCTTCCTGTGATACCCAATCTGTTTCTTTTGGCGAAGCTTCGCGCAACGAAGTGCGCCACAGCTTCCCCGATGAAAGCGCCGCGAGCACCGCAGAAACCCTCGCCGACTTCGGTGGACCAGCAAGTTTGTCAGGGATGGAGGGCGAGTAGATGAAAACCATGGAAGAAGTCCTGCGCGACTGGGAGGCTGTGATCGGCCTGGAGATCCACTGTGAGCTGACCGAGCTGGAAACCAAGATGTTTTGCGGCTGCAAGCTGGAATTCGGCGCTGCGCCCAACACGCACACCTGTCCCGTGTGTTTGGGGTTGCCTGGCGCCTTGCCAGTTCCCAACAAAGCGGCCATCGAGTCGATCGTGCTTGCGGGCCTTGCCACCAATTGCGACATCGAAAAGCACACGTTGTTCTACCGCAAGGGCTACATGTATCCGGACATGGCCAAGAATTTCCAGACCACGCAGGGACCCAAGGCGTTCGCTATGCGCGGGTGGCTGGATTTGGACGTGGATGGCAAGGGGGCGCAGGAGCGCCTGGACGTGCGCGACTTGGAAGTGGGCGCGCGCGTTCAGTCGGCCACGCGCACCGAAACGGGCTACACCACTCACATCGGCATCACGCGCATTCACATGGAAGAAGATGCCGGCAAGATGATCCACATCGGCGGAGGGGAAGGGCGCATCGACGGCGCGACCCATTCGCTTGTGGACTACAACCGCGCGGGCACGCCGCTTATGGAACTGGTGACCGAACCGGATCTACGCACGCCTGAAGAGGCGCGTCTGTTCATGCAGAAGCTGCGTCAGGTCTATCTGAGCCTAGGCATTTCCGACTGCAGCCTGGAAGAGGGCTCCATGCGCGCCGACGGCAACATCTCTCTGCGCCGCCGAGGGGAAACCGAGCTAGGCACACGCACGGAGATGAAGAACATCAACAGCTTCAAGGCGCTGCATGACGCGCTCGCCTACGAGATCTGCCGGCAGGCAGAAGTGCTCGAGGGCGGCGGCGTGGTTGTGCAGGAGACGCGGCATTGGGACCCGGGCGCCAAGCACACCATAACCATGCGCACGAAGGAAACGGCCGACGACTACCGGATGTTCCCCGATCCTGACTTGGCTCCTTACGACCTGTCCGACGAGTTCATCGAAGGTGTGCGTGCCAAGCTGCCCGAGCTGCCCGACCAGAAGGCGGCACGGTTCCAACGCACCTGGGGACTATCTGCATATGACGCACGTCACGTTATCGAGCATCGCGACACGGCCGGTTTCTTCGAAGTGGCAATGGCGCAGGCGGGTGCCGATGCCGAAACGCTCGCCAAGCCAATCGCGAACCTGATCATCAACGACCTGGCCGCGCGGCGTAGCGCCGACGAGTCGTTCGATCTGGCCACCTGCCCCTTTACGCCCGCACGCGCGGTCGAGCTGGCTGGGCTGCGTGCCAGCGACGCAATTTCGTCTAAGCAGGAAAAGGAAGTGCTTGAAGCAGTCTTCGCCGAAGACAAGGACCCAGCTGTAGTTGTGGAAGAGCGCGACATGAAGCAGGTCTCCGACGCCGGCGCGATCGAGGCGGTAGTGGATGCCGTGCTTGCCGCCAACCCCGACAAGGTGGCCGAATACCGCGGCGGCAAGACCGGGCTTCTGGGCTTCTTCGTTGGCCAGTGCATGAAGGAGATGGCTGGCCAAGGCAACCCCAAGCTCATCAACCAGCTGCTCGCCGAAAAGCTTTCAGTATGACAAGTAAGACAAAAGGGCGGGGGTTTTGTCTTATCCAAATAAGAGGATGAGACAAAGCCCCCGCCCCTTTGTCTTAGTCTTATTTCACTTTAGCAATAATGTTGCGCCCCACCGAGGTGATTCGTTCAATTTGGCGTATTGATAGACCTCGCATCCGCATTTCGCGGAGTATGGCGTCGCGTCTTTCCTTTGGAAGTCCGCGCACATCATAGGGGTTTATTCCGTCGAGCACGGAGTGGGCAATCTCTTCTGCTTGCGATTCGCTCATCCTGCAACGCGGGATGCCAGAATAGGGTTCGCCGTCTTTCTGGTGAAAAGCAATGAATTGTTTTCTGCCGCCAAAAATCGATTCGACGAAACCGGTGTTACATATTGCTGCCGTCGTAGTGTATTCGGTGTAGCTTGACCACTTGTTCTCCAGCGGTTCACCTTTCTTCACTGGATTGTGATGTATGTAGCGAACCGCTAGCATCAGCTGAGGGTCATCGTTGATCGGTACGCTAGAATAACGGCCTTGGAACAGCGTGCCAACTCGATCGTGCCGCTTGTTGAAATAGATTGCGTAAGCGGATTCGACACGGTTCATGAATATCGAAAGGTCGGGCAGGGTGGCGTGAACCAATAGATGCACGTGGTTGTCCATCAGGCAC
>JAFUCW010000471.1 GCA_017459485.1 Eggerthellaceae bacterium
AGTCCCACCCTCGTGGGTAACGTATTATTTCACTATACAAACATTTGTACGTTAAGCCTTTATTGGTACAATAATGGTTTGCAGGCAACAGGACAAAGGAGCTGTATAGCCCATGGCTCAGGAACATATCGTTATCCGAGGGGCGCGCGAGCACAACCTCAAGAACATCGACGTCGAAATACCCCGTGACAAGCTGGTGGTGATCACCGGTCTTTCCGGGTCGGGAAAGAGCTCGCTGGCCTTCGACACCATCTACGCGGAAGGACAGCGTCGCTACGTCGAGTCGCTGTCGAGCTATGCACGCATGTTCCTGGGGCAGATGAGCAAACCCGACCTGGACAGCATAGACGGCCTTTCGCCTGCTGTGTCGATCGACCAAAAGACAACGAGCAAGAACCCCCGGTCCACTGTTGGAACCGTGACCGAAATCTACGACTACCTCAGACTCCTCTTTGCGCGGACGGGCATTCCCCATTGTCCCGAATGCGGTAGAGAGATTCGTTCGTCCACCACCGACCAGGTTACAGACGAAATCATCGCCATCGGCAACGGCAGGAAAGCGCTGGTGCTTGCCCCCATGGTCATAGGCAGAAAAGGCGAATTCACCAAACTCTTCGCCGACCTGAGACGCGAAGGATTTGCGCGCGTGCGCGTCGATGGAGAGGTCCTCCGCCTTGATGACGAGGACATCAAGCTCGACAAGAAGTACAAGCACACTATCGAAGTCGTCGCAGACAGAGTGGTCATCAAGGACGAAGCCACCACTCGTATCTCCGAAGCGGTCGAGGTTGCTACCAGGTTGGCCGAAGGACGCGTCAACGTGCTTGTTTTCGATGACGGCGCCGAAACGCTTCATTCGTTCAGCCTGGCGCTCGCCTGTCCCGAGCACGGCCATTCGATGGACGAATTGCAACCGCGCGATTTCAGCTTCAACGCTCCTTACGGCGCATGCCCCGAGTGCCTAGGCATCGGAAGCCGAGACGAAGTGGACCCTTCGCTTGTTATCCCCGACCCTTCGCTTTCCCTCAACCAGGGCGTGGTGGCACCTTTCACGACGGGCAACTACTACCCCCAGGTCCTCAAGGCCGTCTCGAACCATCTAGGATACGACGCCGACACCCCATGGGAAGACATGTCGCGCAAAGCCCAAGACGCCATGCTTTTCGGCATACCTAACGAGAAGGTCCGCGTCGACTACGTGACCGTGGATGGACGCGAAACGTACTGGTACATCGACTGGGAGGGCATTTGCGCTGCCGTCATGAACCGCTACCACGAGGCATCTTCCGACCGCCAGCGCGAAAAGCTTTCGGCCTATTTCAGCAACATTCCGTGCGGTACCTGCAAAGGAAAGCGTCTTAGGCCGGAGATACTGGCCGTCACCGTCAATGGGAAGAACATCCACGAAGTGTGTGAAATGAGCGCGCTGGAGTCGCTTTCCTTCTTCGAGTCTCTTACCTTTTCCGGTGCCGAAGAGCAGATTGCCGCTCCCATCGTCAAGGAAATCCGCGCCCGCCTCCGTTTTCTGGTCGACGTCGGGCTCGACTACCTTACGCTCGAACGCGCAACCGCCACCCTTTCTGGCGGCGAGGCGCAGCGCATCCGGCTTGCCACGCAAATTGGGGCCGGCCTCATGGGCGTTCTCTACATCCTCGACGAGCCCTCCATCGGGCTTCACCAGCGCGACAACGAGCGCCTGATCGCAACCCTTGAGCGACTTCGCGACCTTGGCAACACCGTCATCGTCGTCGAGCATGACGAAGAGACCATACGCCGTGCTGACTACGTCATCGACATAGGTCCGGGAGCGGGGGAGTCGGGCGGCTACGTCGTAGCCAAAGGACCGCCCTCGGAGCGTATGAAGCAAGACTCCATCACTTCCGACTAATTGACACGCAGACAGGAAATACCCGTACCCGCCGAACGCAGACCCCCCAAACGGTGCAATATCACCATAACAGGAGTTGTCGAGAACAACCTCAAAGACATTTCGGTGGACATTCCTGTTGGCACGCTCACGCTCGTCACGGGTGTTTCCGGATCGGGAAAAAGCTCCCTTGTCACCGACACGCTCGCTCCTGCCCTGTCCAACAGAATCAACCACGCGCACCGGCGCACGGGTCGATACGGAAAACTCAAAGGGCTCAACGCCTTGGACAAAGTGGTCAACATCGACCAAAGCCCCATAGGAAGGACCCCTCGTTCGAACCCTGCGACGTACGTCGGCCTTTGGGACGACGTCAGGCAGCTGATGGCATCCACTCCCGAAGCAAAGGCCCGTGGGTACAATCCAGGACGCTTCAGCTTCAACGTTGCGGGCGGGAGATGCGAGGCATGCAAAGGCGACGGCCAGATTAAGATCGAAATGCACTTCCTTCCCGACGTCTACGTCCCGTGCGAGGTGTGCGGAGGAAAGCGCTACAACCGAGAGACCCTCCAGGTCACCTATCGTGGCAAGAACGTCTACGACATTCTCGACATGACCGTCGACGAAGCGCTCGACTTTTTCGCGAACATCCCGCAGCTTTCCCGCAAGCTCCAAACCCTGCACGATGTGGGATTGGGCTACATCAGGCTTGGGCAACCTGCCACAACTCTTTCAGGCGGCGAAGCACAACGCGTGAAGCTCTCGAGCGAACTCCAACGCAGACAAACAGGAAAGACGTTCTATATCCTGGACGAACCGACGACCGGCCTTCATTTCGAGGACGTGAGGCAGCTGCTCAGCGTTCTGCAACGTCTTGTCGATGCCGGCAATACGGTCTTGGTCATCGAGCACAACCTTGATGTCATCAAGAGCGCAGACTACATCATCGACCTGGGTCCTGAAGGGGGAGACCGTGGAGGAGAAGTGGTGTGCACGGGAACGCCTGAGCAGGTCGCATCGTGCTACGAAAGCCACACGGGACGATTCTTGGCCAACGTCTTGCCCGGATAGACGTCCATCCTTGCTTTCTAGGTCGAAAACTTTAACGAAGGCCACTGCTCCGTAAACGTTGTGTTTCGTGCTTGTTTCGCGTTCTTCATTGCTCCCGCCCATCTTTATAATGGAAAACGATAGCCATCAATCCACAATCTACAAGGAGGCCAAGATGAGTTACGTTGAACGCGTTATCGACGCCGTCAAAGAGAAGGATCCCGACCAGCCGGAATTCATCCAGGCGGTTACCGAAGTCCTCAAATCGCTCGAGCCCGTTATCGAAGCCCATCCCGAATACGAACAGCACAAGATACTCGAGCGCATCGTCGAGCCCGAACGCGTGGTCATCTTCCGCGTTCCCTGGACCGACGACAAGGGCGAGGTTCAGGTGAACAGGGGCTTTCGCGTGCAATACAACAGCGTGCTTGGCCCCTACAAAGGCGGATTGCGTCTCCATCCCTCCGTTAACCTTTCGATCCTCAAATTCCTAGGCTTCGAACAGGTGTTCAAGAACAGCCTGACCACGCTTCCCATGGGAGGCGGCAAAGGTGGCTGCGACTTCGACCCGAAGGGCAAGTCCGACGCCGAGGTCATGCGCTTTTGCCAAAGCTTCATGACAGAGCTTTCGCGCCACATCGGCGCCGACACCGACGTTCCCGCCGGCGACATCGGCACGGGTGCGCGCGAGGTTGGCTATATGTTTGGCCAGTACAAAAGGCTGCGCAACGAATGGACGGGTGTTCTTACAGGCAAAGGACTTACGTTCGGC
>JAFUCW010000472.1 GCA_017459485.1 Eggerthellaceae bacterium
ACGGTCTGTCCCACACGCGCCTTCGCTGCCGCGCCTCTTACCGCAGTCACGGAAACAACCTTGCCAGACGACCGCGCGAACACCACGTCGCCCACCGTTCCCAGGTCGTCGCCCGATTCGGTCAGAAGGGGCATCCCCTCCCACATGACGCAACGCTCCCAATCGAGCCCCAAGCGCCTTACCGCAGCCGGTCCTGTGGCATCTTTGCCGCCCTGGGCAACAACGATGCAGTCATCGGACACCCTGAATGCGTCAAGCGGCACGAACATGTCGGGCCGATGGAACATAAGGGCAAGATCGGGGCGCTTCACAATGAAGCCTACGCACCGTTTCTGCGTAGGATGGAACACGAAGCGCGCCAGCTTGCCGATACGCGCCTCGCCCGAGCCGCCGCCCACGACACGCATCCCAGACAGCTCGCGCGTGCTGTACGTATTCACTGCCGCCATTTTTACCTAAGGATACCCTCGAAGAGCAAAGCGGCACCCTCCCCGTGGGAGGATGCCGCCTCTGTTGATCAACCTACTTGGATTCAGAGGCGTCTTCCCCTGTTGCCGCTGCGGCACCTTCGGCCTTTTCGGCCTCCTGCTCGATCACGGCTTCAGCCTCGACGACCACCTCTTCGCCTGCGCTCTTGGCGGCTTCGGCATTTTTGGCCACCTGAGAGGCAATGCGCTGACGGGCAGCCTCGATCTTTTCGCGCAGCTCGTCGTTTTGAGCCGTGGCCGCAACGCCACCGAGCGAACCGCCCTGGATCTTTTCCTGCACCGAGTTGATCGCATCCTGCGCGGTAGCAGCTGCGCGCGTGTAGGCGGCACTCGCCGTTTCGGCGGCACTCTGGTAGACTTCCTGTCCACGCGACTTGGCCTCCTCGTAGAAGGACTGGGCGTCCGTACCTGCGCTTTGTGCGTTGCCCCAAGCCTCGTTCGCCTTGTCGGCCATGTAGGCACGGGTCTCCTCTCCCGTGCGGGGCGCATAGAGGAGCGCTGCAGCAGCTCCAACGATGCCGCCGATAATGAAGAATCCAATTCTGCCGGCCATAATTGCCTCCTTTGCTGGCTTTGCAAGCCCAGATAACGAACGCGACACCAGCGTCCGTTCCTTTGACATCGGCATCTCATTATAGTCCGACGAAGCCTGACAGGAAACGTAAGTTACAAATCTGTCAAGCTATCCACATGCAATGACGTTGATGAGCTCTGCGGCGTCCTTGATTGCACCGAGCGCCTCTAGGTCGTCGGCGAACGACACCTCCACGCGCGCCTCTCCCCGGTCGCGGTCGACCCATTCGCTGGTCCCGACGAAAATATCGTCGGGCGCCCCACTTCGCTCGACGATATGGTCGACAACCAGATGCTCGAACAAATGCGGAAGCGGTGTGCGGTCCATGACCGTGCCGAACGTGGGCCCTTTCCCGTTAACGCACGAATGACGGGACAGGTTGGGGCGCAGTTCGCACGCCCGTTGCGCCATCGAAGGAGTGGTGAACAAATGCTCAGGAGAGCAGACGACCTCGACGACGATTCGATCGGCGCACACCGTCATCTTCTTGACAACAAGCGCCTTGCTAGGTGCCATTGCCTGCGGCCCCTGTTCCCGTCGCGCCATTGGTGCCCGCTGCGTCGTAGCCGTACGTCCCGGCAGCATCGCCGTATCCGTACGCACCCGTGGCGTCATAGCCGTACGTCCCGGTAGTGTCGTAGCCGTACGTCCCGGTGGCATCGTAGCCATAGGCATCCGTGCCCTGGGCTGCCGTGCCATCCGTTCCACTTCCCTGCGCGTCGGGGTAGCTGATTGTCGTGTCGACCCAGTTTCCCTGCGCGTCGTAGTAGCCGCCTGGCCCCTCCAGCCAGTTTCCCATTGCGTCGAAATGACCGACGGTTCCGGAGATCCAGTTTCCCTGCGCGTCGTAGTAGCCGCCCGATCCCTGACCAGTGCCGTTCGCAGACGCCCCATTCGCGCTCTGGTTTTGGTTCTGCACCGAATCCACCCACACGCCCTGCGAGTTATAGTAGCCCAGCATGCCCTTTTCGTTGTAGGTCAACAGGCCGTTCGCCATAGCGTGAAGCTCCTCGTCGGGAATGACCACCGAAGAAGAACTCGAAGAGCCCGACGAAGCCGCCCCACCTGCCGACGCGCCCGACGAAGCCGTCCCGTCCGCAGTCGTGCCTGCAGCGCCGCCTGCTGCCGCAGAACTGGCCGTGCTCGACGAGCTGCTCGAGCTGGAAGAGCGTGCCCCTATGCCGCTGCCCGAAGAAGTGATGGGCTTTCGGTCTCTGCTGCTGCCGGGAAGGCCCAGGGAAGGCACGTCCGAAGACACCTTCTCCAAGCGCGACATCCCTTCAGGCAGTTCGCCTTCAGCAAAGCCCGGGTCGTCTCGGAAATGGAACACCAGACCCCAGTCGGTGCCCACGCCATCTTCCAACACGAGAAGTTGGCGGTTTTCGCTGAAGCGGTACGACGAGTGCCCTTCGTCTTCGCCAAGCCGGTAGGCAATGGTCTTGCCGAACGTGTCGATCGTGTACTCGTAGACCACGTCGTTGTCGATCTTGAGAAGGGACGCGTCAAGCTCGAGCAGCTTGCCCGTGCTCGCGTCCCGCCATGTTCCCTGGATGTCCTGGGCGTCGTCGTAGCGATACCAGCGGTTCCACGTGAAAAGCACGGCTGCGACCAGCAAAAACGCAAACAGGATGGCCAGCGCTATACGCCCCCATCTTACACGGGACAAAAAGCCGCCATCCGCGTCGTCGGAAAACGCTGCCCCGTGCACCGATGCAGCGTCGTCCGCATCGGGCGCGGCAGCTTCGGCATCGGGCACGGCGTCTTCCTGCAGCGGGGCGGCAAGCTCCTCGTCTTCGTAGGTCGTCTGGTCCTTATCGGCCACGCGCTAGCACTCCGGCTCGATGACCTTCATGCCGCCCATGTAACCAACCAGGACTTCGGGCACAGCGATGGTGCCGTCTGCGTTCTGGTAGTTTTCCATGATCGCCGCCATCGTGCGACCCACCGCCAAGCCGCTGCCGTTGAGCGTATAGACGTAGCGGCTGCCCTTGAAGTTGCCCGGATCGCGGTACTTGATGTTGGCGCGCCTGGCCTGGAAGTCTCCACAGCAGCTGCAGGAGCTGATTTCCTTATAGTCGCTGTAGCTGGGAAGCCACACTTCCAAGTCGTAGGTTTTGGCAGCGGAAAAGCCCAGGTCACCCGTGCACAAGGTGATCACGCGGTAGGGAAGCTCGAGCAGCTGCAGGATCTTTTCCGCTTCTTCGGTCATGGACTCCAGTTCGTCGTAGGCGTCTTCGGGCGCGGCGAACTTCACCATCTCGACCTTGTCGAACTGGTGCAGACGGATCAGCCCACGCGTGTCGCGACCAGCGCTGCCCGCCTCCTCGCGGAAGCAGCTCGTGAACGCCGTGTAGCGCAACGGCAGCGCGTCGGCTTCGAGCACTTCGCCTGCGTGCATGTTGGTCAGCGGCACTTCTGCCGTTGGGATAAGGTAGAGGCTTTCGTCCTTGGTCTTGAACAGGTCCTCTTCGAACTTGGGCAGCTGCCCGGTGCCCGTCATGGTCTGCGCGTTGACCAGGCTGGGGCACCACCATTCCTTGAAACCGGCGGCAGCATGCGTGTCTGCCATGAAGTTGACCAGGGCACGCTCAAGACGCGCCCCAGCGCCCGCAAGCACCACGAAGCGGCTGCCCGAAAGCTTCACCGCGCGATCGAAGTCGATCATGCCCAGCGCGGGTCCCAGGTCCCAGTGCGCCTGGGCCTCGAAGTCGAACGTACGGGGCGTACCCCAACGACGCACTTCGGGGTTGTCGTTTTCGTCGGCTCCAATCGGCGTGGACTCGTGCGGGATGTTCGGCACGCCAATGAGCAACTCGTTCAGGGCGGCTTCCGCCTTCGCATGCGCGTCACTTGCGGCATCAAGATCGTCTTTCAGGTCTGCCACTTGCTGCTTGGCGGCGGCCGCCTCTTCCTCCTTGCCGGCAGCCATGAGCGCTCCCACTTCTTTGGACAGACTGTTGCGCTTTGCCTGCAGATCCTCTTCGGTCGCGATGGCGGCACGGCGCGCTTCGTCAAGCTCGGTGAAATACACCGAGTCCCAAGCGAAGTTGCGGTTGCGCATGGCGGTTTCGACAGCCGCCAGATTCTCCCGTACATAACGTGCGTCAAGCATGTCTATCCTCTCTGGTAAAGCAGGCGGCACCGTTTTCGAAGACACAATGGAAACGACGCCGATTTCCCGAACGTTCGGCAAACTAGTATACTCTTCTCCATAGACATTCAGACAATCAGCAGAGAAGGCATGCGATGGATTTCGGGGAGCTCTACCACTTTTTGTTCGAGACGTTTGCGGGCATAGGCGTATTGTTCGGCGCGACCATCGTCATATGCTTGCTTGCCTGTGTAATCATGGAGCGCCGCACGCGCAAAATCTACGTCAATCATGAAAAGACCGAAGACGACTGGTCGTTTTTCGACGATGACGACGAAGATGAAAACACCGAAGGCAACGCGTAAGCTTACCGCCAGGGCGCACGGGGCATGCGCGAACGGCATTCGCGTGTTTCAAGGGTTCTTTTTTGCAGCGCATCTCTTCCGCACGCGACGGGTACCCAGGTTTTTCTCTGCTAATCGCAGGGGCACGCACGAAAACTGCTATCCTCTTTGGAACTCGTACGTACATGTAAGGAGATAGATTCATGGAAGCACTCTACACGCGCGAAGGCGCCTATATCCCCCGCATCGCCGCGGTGCACGACCTCTGCGGCTACGGCAAGTGCAGCTTGGGCATTGCCATTCCCGTCCTTTCTGCCGCTGGGTGCGACGTATGCCCCGTGCCCACCGGGCTCTTTTCAAGTCACACGGCCTTTCCCGGTTGGTACATGCACGACACGACCGAGATCCTGGCCGACTACTTGGAGGCATGGCGTGGCATCGACGTGGAGCTTGACGCGGTGTACTCGGGCTTTCTGGGCGCGTCCGAGCAGGTGGAGCGCATCCGCGACATCTACACCACCTATCCGAATGCGTTGCGCGTGGTCGACCCCGTCATGGCCGACCATGGGGAGGTCTACCCCACTTACACGCCCGACCTGGTTGCCGCCATGGGCAAGCTTGCCGAAGGAGCGGACATCCTTACTCCCAACCTGACGGAAGCCGCTATTATTCTGGGAAGGGAATGGAGTGGCGCCGACATCGACGAGAGCGAAGTGCGCGAGACCATTTCCGCCCTGCGCGATCGCGGTGCGAAAAACGTCGTGCTGAAGGGGATCGAACATGGAGACGGCCTAATCCACAACTACGTGTGGGGCGACGCAGTCGAGTTCACCGAAACGACCAACGCGAAGCTTCCTTACATGCTCCATGGAACGGGCGACTTATTCGCAAGCGCACTGCTCGCCGCCGTCATGGCTGGCAAGGGCCTGGCCGAATCCACACGCTTCGCCGCAGACTTGACCGCAGATGCCATGGTGGTGTCCGCCAAGCAGCCGCATTTCGAAGACCGCGGCGTAAGCTTCGAACCACTGCTCGGGAAGGTCGCCGCGCTTCTGGACTAGCTGCGCTTCTAGTTTAGTCGCGTTCGGGAGTAGCCGCACCTGGACTAGTCGCGCGCGGGAACCTTGTAGATGCAGAGCACACCGCCTACCGCAAGAGGAACCACGGAGCGCAAGAAGTCGAGCGGATGGGGCATGACGACCATCCCTGCCGACTCCGCCCACGTGCGCGCAAACACCGCCAGTATCAGGATCGCACCTGCAAGCACCGCTCCCACGAACGCCAGGCCACGGTTGGAGCGGGAGCAGAACAGCGCCAAGAGCGCCGCAGCAACAACCCAGGAGAACAGGTCGATCCACAGACCGGGCGTGGTCACCAACCCTCGAATGGTATCCAGGCCCAACGTGTTGCTCGATGCCAGTTCCGTGCTGCCCCACAGTTCCATCGGATTCCAGCTTCCCAGCTCGGATGCTCCCGAACCCGCAAGCGCGAGCGCAAGCACGGCGGCGAACAGCGTGCCAAGCACCGCATCTTTCGCCTTGAGGAAATAGCCGCAGATGATCGGCGTAACCGCACCAAGCCCTACAACGCTCAACGGCACGACGGAAAGGGGCGCGTTGGACGTTTCGAACAGGCGGCGCCCCGAAAACCACCACCACAGAAGGCAGGTGACCAGCAACGCCGCACCTGCCAAGTACGCACCCTGCATCACCAGCGCCACGCCAAACGCAACGACCGCCAGAAGGGAGCCTAGTTGGGGCAGCAGCGCAGCCGAAATCACGACTACCGCAAGCAAGACCCAAAACGGGGCTGCCTGGAACGTGCCGATCCACGGAGAAAGGCACGACAGCCCCACCGCACCCAAAAGCCCGCAGTTGACAACCGCCCACAGGCGCTTGAGCAACCGAAACGACCGGGACGTTTTGGGCGTGGGCTCGTAGACGGCAGTAGAGTCGGGGTCTGCTTCGGCGATGGGCGCGGACTCGGGCGCATCGTCGGTGGCAGCCCCCACCAGACGCTGAAGCTGCCGCTGTCCTTTCAGCGGGTTGCCCAGAAACGGCTGGAGCTCTTCGGCGAAATCCGCCACGGTTTCGTAACGCTGCTCGCGGTCGGGTTCCAGCGCATAGAACAGCACGTCGTCAAGCTGGGGGTCAAGGCCTTCCATGCACAAATGCGGCAACACCAGCTCGGCGTCGCCGATAATTCGCTTCGCAGCTTCCAGGTTGTCGGCGAAAAAGGGGTTGTCGCCGGAGATCATCTCGTAGGTGAGCGAAGCAAGCGCCCATTCGTCGCACCGCGCGTCCAAAGGAAGCAGGTTCATCTGCTCGGGGGGCATGTAGCCTATGGTGCCCCCTGCCGCGCGGTCGAATCCCTCCGCATTGGAGAGCTTCGAAAGGCCGAAGTCGGTCACCTTCACTTCGCCCTTGCGGTTGATCAGGACGTTGTCGGGCTTGATGTCTAGATGGAGCACCTGGTTTTCGTGGGCAACCTGCAGCGCGTGCGAAACGCTTTTGAACACCGCGCCCACGACGTCGGGCGTGATCCGGCCGGGAAAGTCGCGTAGCAGCTGCGTAAGCGTGCAACCGTCGATGTATTCCATGATCAGGTAGGCAATGACGCCCTCGATCTCGAAATCGAGCACGCCCACGATGGCAGGATCGGTCAGGAGCGCGGCAGTGCGCGCCTCTTCCAGACCGGGAATTTCCGCGACGTTGTAGGGCGTGCCATCTTCGGTGGGAGGAGGCACCAGGTCGGGGTCGATTGTCATCTCTTTGATGGCGACGCGACGCTGGATGCGCGTGTCCCACGCCACCATCACAGTGCCGTAACCACCCGACCCGGCCTCTTCAATCGGCCGATACCTGCCAAGAATCAAACCATCGTCCATGCGCACCATGATACCTCAAAGATATCCAGCGCAAACTGCACACTCAATGCCATGCAGCATATGGGTATCAGCCGATGCTCATGAGCCGATTCGCAGGCTGAATCGAACGCGTTACGATTATTGGTCGATCCAACCGAACATGTGCGGATTAGAGTGCAACATTCCTTTCCTGAGGCGCAAGCCAAAGGGGCCTGCCTGAGACGATGCTCATGAGAAGCGCTCGGGCATCCTGTGACACATGCGGCCGGCACGGAGACCACGCCGCGCAAGAACGGTGCAGCGTTGCCCCCCTCCCCGAGGCACCATTTTCTGTCCGAAAGCATGTATATGGAGCTGAGCTGTGCATTCGCTGTATTGATTCCTCTGCGCCCCCATTTACATTTGACAATCGGGTAGTATACCTACCAGCCCAATAGGAATAGCGGACGAACCTACGTATGACGGATTATCTTGGACTCTACATCCTTACGAATGTTTTCTGCATTGCCCTGGTCACGATAGCGGCGATCCACTCGCGTGTGGGCATCGGCGCCATGGTGTCCCAGCGGCGTTTTGCTGCGTGCATGTACGTGCTCGTCGTGTTCTTCGCATCCGATACCATTTGGTACGCCATGGACTGTGGTGCACTGCCGCAGGTATGGACAGCAAGCATGCTGCTCAAAAGCGTCTATTTCCTTTCGGCGACGCTTGCCGGTTTTATTTGGTTCCTCTACATGGGGTCGCTCACGCGGCCACGGTTTTTATCCTCTCGACGCAACACGTGGCTTGCCGGTATCCTCGTATGGATCCACCTTGCCTTGATTATCGCGAACTGGTTCAGCCCAATCCTCTTCGGCATCGACGACTCTTTCGTCTATTTCCGTGGACCCTTCTTCAGTATTCAGTACGTATTCGTCTACTGCTACCTGCTGCTTGCCAGCTGCCATGCCCTCTACAAGGCAACGCGACCAGAAAACTACATCGACCGCGCGCGCTACGTCATCATTTCGCTTTTCCCCGTTCTGCCCGCTATAAGCGGCATCCTGCAGCTGTTCTATTGGCGCATCCCGTTCAACTGCGTTGCCTTTACGCTCGGCGTGGTCATCGTCTACCTTACTGAACTCGGTCAGCAAATCTCGCAGGAACCGCTCACGCAGCTTGCCAACCGCAAACAATTTATGCGCGTGCTCGACCAGCACATGGACGCCCACCGCAATGACGGCATGCTCTACTTATTCATGATGGACATCGATCGCTTCAAGGCCATCAACGACACGCTGGGCCACGTGGAGGGCGACCGCGCCATCATCCACGTCGGGGAGGCGCTGAAAAACGCAGTGAACGAACTGCGACGGCGCGCCACGCTTGCGCGCTACGGCGGCGACGAGTTCGCCATCATAGCCCTGTTCGAAAACCCCAATGAGGCCGAACAGCTCAAGCAGCAGATAATAAGGGAAATCGCTGCCAAGAACGCAGAGACCGAAAGCCCCTACGAGCTGGGATTGAGCATCGGCATTGCGCAGTGCACTTCAGACATGCGCCTAGCCAAGGACCTGATCAACGCGGCAGACGAAGCACTCTACCAAGAAAAACAACGCCTCACGGAGCAATAGGGCACATCAAGGGTGCTGGCCGAGGCTTATCCCCAATAGGAAGAGTGCGTGACGGAAAGTCGAAGGGATATTTGACTCACCAACAGCGGAGGCGTAATGACGTCCCAGCTACGCAGCAACCGCGGGAGTTTGCGGAGTGCTCGATCGTTTGCGCAGGAAATACTGCGCCACGGTAATTGCCGCAATAAGCCCAATTCCCACGAAGTCAGTGACCGTCTCGGGCACCATCATCATCAGGCCACCCGCCGCAAGCAAAATGCGGAACAAG